>DATDGY010000148.1:0-16165 GCA_036521855.1 Candidatus Angelobacter sp. | reverse complement strand
GACTGACCCCATCCCTCACGATGAGGAGTTGAAGGGGTTCATGAACTGCTTTCGGCAGTATTCCGCGCGAGGCATCACGAGCGTGGGGATCGCGGGCGGAAGTCCTTCCTCGTTCCGGATGATGCAGGAGCTCCGCGATCTTGGGAATCCGGTCCGCGTCGGCTTCATGTTCACCGCAGAGTTCTTCGATCAACTGCAGGCGGCAGGAATTCAGCGAGGCTTGGGCGACGATCGCCTCCGCATTACTGCCCTCAAGACGTTCCAGGGAAACTCGCTCAGCGGGCGAACCGCATGGCTCAGTGAGGCATATTCCGACCGCCCCGGCTACTTCGGCATTCCGCCAGCCCGTACTCAGGAGAAGCTGGATGAGGACTATCTGAAATGGTGGAATGCCGGTTGGCAGGTTGCCACGCATTCCAATGGCGATCGGGAAATCGACATGGTCCTCACTGCCATCGAACGCGCCCAAGCCAAAAATCCCCGCCCCGATGCCCGCTGGCGCATTGAACATGCCAGTGTTATGAATCAGGCCTTGCTTGACCGCGCAAAGAAAGACCGAGTCATCCTGGTCTTTCATTCCTATATGTGGGAATACGGAAACATCCTCGCTTCTTACGGGCTGCAGCGTCTCTCGATGATGCACGCATATCGCACAGCCATCGACATGGGTGTGCGCGTGGCTGGCCATTCCGATTCCCCGATTTCGGCAGCCTATCCTTTGTTACGAATCCAGGACATGGTGACCCGCAGAAGTTCCCAGGGGGTCGTCAATGGTGAAAACCAGCGAGTCAGCGTGGAGGAGGCGATCAAGGTCTGGACATTGGACGGAGCCTACGCCACCTTTGAGGAGAACATCAAAGGCTCGATAACCGCCGGCAAACTGGCGGATTTTGTGATTCTCCAAGAGGACCCGCGCGAGGTTCCGCCGTTGACTATCAAGGACATTCCACTCCAGGCGGTTTACCTTGGCGGCAAAGAGGTTTTCGCGGCGACGGTAAAAAACACTTTCATAGTTCCGCAGCCCCCGATCGATTACGGCGATGGCGATGAAGAGGACAACGACGTCGCATCACGTTTGCCGGGTAGGTATTGATCAACACCCCAGTGTCGGACCACGTTTGGGTAGCGCGACCTGATGGTATCACTCCGATAATGGAAGGTATCAGGACCAGTCCGGTCGTGGAACCCGCATAACCTCCGAGTGGCCGACCAACCAGATCGTTGGGTTATGAAACCAAGGGTTTTATTTCATGAAAAGGACGATCAGTGTGGCGGCAGTCGATAGATGAAGCAGGATATGTGCCGTGTTCGGCACAAGTCCATTGCGCTGTGGCAAGAAGGAATGGGTATTACCAAACATGACCCGGTAACGGGCGGCCCGTTCTGGTTCCGCTCGAAAAAGATAGGGCATCCACCAAGCCCGTAGTTGCCCAACGAACAACAGGCCGTAACTGATCCAAAGCCAGTTGTTCAGCCAATGGGGATAGGGCTGACGGAAGTACGACAGGCTGTAGAACAGGCCGATACTGAAGGGCACACTTTGAATGAGTGTGACGACGACAAGACGCGCCCTCGCGTCTTGGCTGCGGACTGCGGCAACATCATTCAGGCGCCCGAGCGGAACCCAATCATGAATCCAGAGGAAGAGAACCTGAAAAGCCTGAAGCACAAGCAGAACAATTTCTATCATCAGTCACCAGGTACGGACGATTTAGGCCTCGGAAGTTCATTTACATCGGTGAATTGATTCTAAATTAGGGTTCTGTGAGCCTCACCAGCTACCCTCAGGGCATCAGGTAGGTCTTATTGCGCGTAAACTGATCCACTACCGACCGGTTTGGGAGATAGCGATAACCCGGCAACAGAGCAATCAAGGAAAGGAAATCAAAGCATGGAAATCAAAAGGATTGGCTCGCAACCTTCTGCCAAGGGACCGTCAGAATGGTTCACTGGGACCGTACGCATAGATCCGCTTTTTCAGGCGCCCGATCCGGCCTTTGTTCAAGGCGCCAGCGTGACCTTCGAGCCGGGCGCGCGGACTGCATGGCACACGCACCCGCTCGGTCAGACTCTCATCGTCACGGCCGGCTGCGGCTGGGTTCAGCGCGAAGGCGGACCTATCGAGGAGATCCGGCCCGGTGACGTGGTCTGTTTCTCGCCCGGCGAGAAGCACTGGCATGGGGCTACGCCGACCACGGCCATGACGCACATCGCCATTCAAGAAAAGCTCGACGGCAAGGTTGTCGACTGGATGGAACAGGTCAGTGACGAGCAATACCGGAAGTGAGTACGCAGGCGACCGGCTCACCCAAGGCCAGCCACCGCAGCGCGTGTCCCGACCGGGCGTCCAGTCGGCCTGGAAACAATCTCTGAAAATGTTAATATTCAGTGACAAGCTTTCATCGAATCCAAGCGAAAATGTCTAGCACTATTCCGAACTGGTGGCTCTATCGCTTTCCCCGCACCCGCAAGCTCCGGTCGGCACGAGCATTTGCTGTGGTGTGTGGCCTGATCTTTGTCCTGGCAGCCAGCGCTCCGACAGGTTTCTTCTGCTCTGCCGCGCGCGCACAGCAGACTGATTCGCCGGCGCCGGTAGTGGTTCAGCCGGGTGCGCCAGGCAAGCCGAGCCGGAGGCTGGCGCCGTCCGCAACGCCAAAGCTGCCGCCACGGTCGCAAGCGGAAGTGGAGTTCATGCAAGGCATGATCATGCATCATGCGCAAGCGGTGGAGATGACGGCACTGATTGCCTCGCATACGGAGAACAAGGAACTGCGGTCGCTGGGGGCGCGCATCAGCAGCTCGCAGTCGGACGAGATCAAGTTTATGGGGCGCTGGTTGGCGGCCCGGGGAGAACCAGTGTCGATGGCGATGCCGGGAATGCGGGGCGTTAACATGTCAACCAACGACATGTCGAGCCACCCGATGGCCCTTATGCCTGGGATGCTTACCCCGGAACAAATGGCGGCCCTACGCAAGGCGAAGGGCACTGAGTTCGACCATTTATTCTTGACCGGAATGATTCAGCACCACAATGGCGCTTTGACCATGGTGAAGGATCTGTTCGACACCGCAGGCGCGGGCCAGGATGCCGAGTTGTTCGACTTTGCGACGGATGTGGACAGCGGTCAACGAGCCGAGATCAGGATTATGCAGACCATGTTGGATAAAGACAAAAAAGTTTCAGAGGAGAAACAGAAACAATGAAGCGAGTGTCCAGTGTTGCTTTTCTCGTGGCGGTGGCCGCGATCATCTTATTTTCCGGTGTCAGCAGGCTGCACGCACAGGCGCAGACGCCTGCGCCCCCACCACCCGCGCAAGCCCAGACCCCTGCGGCCACACCGTCTGCACAGGGACCAGCAGACGAAGAAAAGAATCCCTTTGCTCCGGAGCCCGCTCCTGCGCTACCGCCGGGCATGACGGGGTCGGATGTAAACGATCCGCGGGCAAAGCTGGCCCCGGGCCTCTATGACGCGGGTGAAGCCGCGATGGGTATGAAGCACCTGGTGCTCGTCAAAAAGCCTGACGCATTTCAACTTGCGTCCACTGATCCCGATGATCCCAAGGTGCAGAAGACGCTGAGTCAGCTTGGCATGAGTAATACCTCGAAGATGCCGAAGGCGTTGCATCTGGTCATAGCCCAGCTTGCTTTCGCGAACTCCGATTTTGCGTTCCAGGGCAACCACCTGTTTCAGGGGAATTTTTATGGCGTGAATATTTTTGACATTTCCAATCCGGCGAATACCAGGTTGCTGACTTCGCTGGTGTGCCCTGGCGGGCAGGGTGATGTGTCGGTGTATAAAAACCTGCTGTTCATGTCGGTGGAGATGCCGAATGGACGCCTGGATTGCGGCACGCAAGGCTTTCCGCCGGAGCCTCCCCCGACGCCGGAGCAGGAGAAAGAAAAGAAACGCCGCTTGCCCGCAGCGCAAAAGGACCGTTTCCGCGGCGTGAGAATCTTCGACATTTCCGACATCAGGAATCCGAAGCAGGTCGCGGCGGTGCAGACTTGCCGCGGATCGCACACGCATACCCTGGTTGTCGATCCCAACGACAAAAACAACGTTTATATCTACGTGTCGGGCACGTCATTTGTGCGTCAGCCGGAAGAACTGGCGGGATGCTCAGGTGAAAAGCCGGACAAAGATCCGAATACAGCACTGTTTCGTATCGAAGTGATCAAGGTTCCGTTGGCGGCGCCCCAGGACGCGAAAGTGGTGTCCAGCCCCCGGGTATTTATCGACCCCCGGACGGGAGCGATCAACGGCCTGAATAACGGCGGCACGCATGGCAAGGCGGGCTCGGAGAAGCCGGCGGACACGAACCAGTGCCACGACATCACGGTGTATTCGACGATCGGGTTGGCGGCGGGTGCCTGCTCCGGAAATGGAATCCTGCTCGACATCAAGGACCCCGTAAATCCCAAGCGTGTGGATGCGGTGAACGATCCCAACTATTCGTACTGGCATTCGGCTTCGTTCTCGAACGATGGGAGCAAAGTCGTGTTTACCGACGAGTGGGGCGGCGGCCTGGGGGCGCGGTGCCGTCCCAACGACCCGAACAAGTGGGGCGCGGACGCCATCTTCGGCGTGAAGGACGACAAACTGACTTTCCAGAGCTATTACAAGATGCCGGCTGCGCAGGGTGACACGGAAAACTGCGTGGCGCACAACGGCTCGCTGATTCCCGTCCCCGGCCGCGATATCGAAGTGCAGGCCTGGTACCAGGGCGGCATCTCCATCGTGGACTTTACTGACGCAGCGCATCCATTTGAAATTGCCTACTTTGACCGCGGGCCGATTGATGCGAAGGTGCTGGTGCTGGGCGGCCAATGGTCGGCGTATTGGTACAACGGCTACATTTATGGTTCGGAAATTGCGCGCGGCCTGGACGTGTTTGAACTGACACCGACCCAGTTCTTGACACAGAACGAAATCGACGCCGCCAAGGCAGTTCGGGTCAACGAGCTGAACGTGCAGAACCAGCAAAAGATCGAGTGGCCGGCAAAATTGATCGTCGCGAAAGCGTACGTGGACCAATTGTCCCGGTCGCAAGCCCTGCCGCCAGACAAGATCGCAGCTCTACAACAGGCAATTCAAAGCGCGGAGAGTTCGCACATGAGCAAGGGCACGCTGGAGAAGTTGAAGGGCATGGCGCCGTCATTGGAAAAGGACGCCGGCACGTCGAAAAACCAGGCAGATTCGACACGGCTGCGTGCTTTGGCTGAGATTCTGGAGCATCCATCAGCGTAACTACCTGGCGAACCCGCGCTCTTTTGTTTAGCCGCAGAGCGAAGGCTCCCGCGGTGGCTATCCATTTGGTAGACATCGGTATCCTTGGGTATGGAAGCACTCCAAACGCTGGCTTTCCTGAGCGAGTCCGAGCGAGCACGGCGAGTGAGGGCGAGTCGAAGGATCCCGAGGATGCGTGCGATGCCATGCCGTGTCAGGGAGTTCTTTTAGAGGATGCTCGCGCTACACGTGCGCCAGGCAAGAAGGGATGACTACGAGTATTGCGTATACATCATGGGAGCCCCTCTGGAACGAGAGTCGTGACGCCAGAACAGTCCTCAAGAAAACTCCCTGATGCAGCATGGTATTCGAATCATCCTCGGGGTCCTTCGACTCCGCGCCCATCCCTCGAATGCGGGATGCCGTGTTCAGGCGCTTCGCTCAGGAAACCCAGGGATGGATGGAGGTTGGAAGCTCAGGGCATCCCACAGTTCTCTAACTTGTTCATTCCCCCTTAACCCGCGACGCGGTTCGGATGCGCAGGAAAGCCAGGGATTAAGGTAGTTGTGTTTCCTACGTGCGTCCCGCACCTCGCCCTCCCTCAGCGTCCCTTCGTTTCGTTTCAACCCGGCCTGGCGCCGAGGTTATTAGAGTAACGTTGACGATTTCGGCCTCACCGCTAACAATAGCCTTAATTGTGTGCCCAAGTTGCTTAGCTAAATGAGTCAGTGATTTGAAGAAAGGCTGTAACCAATGAGTGACGTTTTCCGGGTCGGTTTCCTCAACCGATGGGAGCGGCGGGATCCGCGCACCGGCCTGAACTACTCGAGTTTTCTCGTGCAGTGGCATGTCTACGAACCTCCGTACCGTTTGTCGCCCGAGACCAAGCAGGTCGAGCCGCTGCTGCTCGATTATCCGCTGCAAAAGGAGCCAGACCAGCAGGGCCTGCTCTATTCCGCGGCGGTGCGCAGCGGCGCCCGGTTTTCTGACGGGACACCGCTGACCGCTGAACACGTGGCCGCATCGCTCGAAAAAACGCCGGCCTTCCGGCTGAACGCTTCGGCTTCGGCGCGCGGGGAGAGCGTGCTGTTCCGCTTGAAGCGTCCAAATGCCCGTTTTGACCTGCTGCTGGCGCGGTTTGACCACGGTATTGTGCTGGAGCGGGGCCGGGACTTCCTGGGGACTGGCCCTTACATGCTGGCGGCCGACCCACATCCCGAATCTTTCAGCCTGGTGCGCAATCCTCATCACCAGCCCGCCGCGCGGCTCAACGAAATTGAATGCCGGGTTTATCCCATGGACTCGAGCGGCCGGCGCACCAAATTGCTGGAAGCGGTGAATCGCGGCGAAGTGGATTTTACCGAGGAATTGGCGCGCGACGAACTGAATCGCGTGGAGAAGATGCGCAAGTGCATTCAGCTCGGCTACTGCACGGCCGTCCTGTTCTTCAATACCGAGCGGCCGCTGTTTCATGACAGCCGGGTGCGGATGGCCTTCGCCTCGGCCATTGACCGCAAGGCGCTGACCGCCCAGTCGTATTCCAACGCGCTGGCCTTCGCGGCCACGGGAATGATTCCTCCGGTGCTGGGCAGCACGCCCGACCTGATCACGCATGACTTGGCTCGCGCCCGCGACCTGCTGGCAAAAGCCAATGTGAAGGCGTCAGGGCCGCTGGTGCTGGCGGTGATTCCGTTGGCGCGTCCCTATCTGCCGGAGCCGCGGGCGACCGCGGAGCTGCTGGCTCATCAACTCAACCATCTAGGCTTCAAAGTTGAAGTCCGGCAGCCGCGCGAAATATCCGAGTATCTGGACTGGAACGCACGCGGCAACTACGACATGGTGCTGGGCGGCTGGATTCCCGATACCGCTGACCCGGTGGACTTCATGGAGTCGCTCTTGGGCGCCAGCAGCATACCTACGCCCGCCAACCAGAATACCCGTGCCAGCAATTTCTGCCGCTGGCGCAACCCGGAGATAGACCAGGCGCTCGAGAAACAACGTCTGAAGCCGGAACCGGCCACGTGGCAGCGCATTTGTGACATGGTGCGCCATGAGGTCCCGGCGTTCCCGCTGATGTACGGCCCGCGGATTGCCGTAGTCTCCTGGCGAACCAGGAATTTCCCGCGTGACTTCGGTACCGGACCCTTCCTTTCAAGAGTCGAGTTGCCTGGTGTGTCGGTCACCGATACCGGACAGGTCCTGGCTGTGCGCTGATAGCAGCCGTGCCGATTGAAGACGAGCGGCCCTGAAGGGGTCCAGCCTTCACGACATCCCGCGCAAAGCGTTCCGGGACATCCTTTACTCTCCTCTGGCAACCTCCGGGTTTCAGCCGGTTGTATTGCCGCGATGGTTCCCTCTATCCTTTACTTGTCATGCAGCAGCTTCAAAACTTGCCGGCCATTCCCGGCTATCAGCCCGGCAAAAAGGCGCTGCTGGTCTTTTTTGAGACGGACTGTCCCACCTGCCAACTGGCGCTGCCCTACTTGAATGCCTTGGCTGAAGATTCCGAAGATACGGTGCAGGTGATCGGCATCTCCCAGGATGGAGACCAGCCGACCCGGGAATTCATCCGGCAGATGGGAATCTCCTTCGGCGTGCACCTGGACCAGGGGCTCGCGCTCTCTCGCGCTTACGATCCGCAATCCGTCCCTACTATCATCTTCCTGGACGAGGCCGGCCAAGTACAAAAGACGCTGACCGGGTTCGACAAAGCCGGGCTCAACGATCTGGCTGCTGCCGTGGGACACGCGGCCATCGCGCCGGATAATGACGGAGCTCCCGCGTGGAAGCCGGGATGCAGTTCGCGCCATCTGGAACCGCAGACGCCTGACGCTGTTGGCGAAGAAACCACCGGCGGCAGGCAGCTTCTACGCCGCATCGGCGAGCCCGCCAGCCGGATCACGATCAGGGAGGAAGCCGAAGCCGAAGAAGATCCCGTCGAGTTTTGCTTCCGCCACTTTGGCGACGCGCTCCCTGTCGTCCCGCCGACCGTCGAGCGAGTTGGGGCCATGCTGCAAGCCTGCGCGCTGGCGCCGGAGAGCGTAGTCGGGCGCATTCCGCCCTGCTACGGCGAGGCCACGGTCGAGAAGATCGCCGCCAACGCGGTGATGGCCGGCTGCCGGCCGGAGATGATGCGCGTGCTCATTCCCCTGGTGCGCGCGGTGTGCGATGAACGCTTCAACGCCCACGGCGTCCAGGCCACCACCCATTTTGCGGCGCCGTTGATCATGATCAATGGGCCGGTACGCCAGGAACTCGGCTTCTGGTCGCGGCAAAACGTGTTCAGCAATGTGGCCCGCGCCAACAGCACGCTGGGACGCGCGCTGCAGTTGATCCTGCTCAACCTGGGCGGCGCCCGGCCCGACGGCATCGACATGTCTGCCCTGGGCAACTCCGGAAAATTCTCTTTCTGCATTGCCGAGAACGAAGAAGAGAGTCCCTGGGAGCCGCTCCACGTGGAACGCGGCTTGCGGCGCGAGCAGAGCGCGCTTTCGCTCTTTGCCGCCGAACCGCCGCGCGGCGTAAGCGAACACTCCGCGCCAAACGGCGAGACGGTCTTGCGCGCCGTCTGTCATGCCCTGGCCACGGTGTGGAGCTACCGCATGTGCGGCAGGAATGAAGCAATCGTGGTCCTGTGCCCGGAGCATGTGAAGACCCTCCATCGCGACGGATTCAGCAAGCCTCAGGTGCGCCAGTTCCTGTTTGAGAATACGGGAATCCCGGTGCGCTATTATTCCGGTCGGGACCACGGCGAGGGCACGCAACTGGTCTCGCTATACCGCGAGATCATGGTTCAGGGCGAGCCATGCTACCGGAAGTTCCGCGCCCCTGAGGCGATCCAGATCTTCGTGGCCGGGGGCACCGCGGGAAAATTTTCGGCCGTCCTGGGGAGCTGGGGCACCGGTCCCGCGGGCAGCCAGATGGTGACGTATCCTATTCCTGACAAGTGAAGGAGAGACTGACATGCCCGTAACCTTGGTTCATCCCGGCAACGAAAGCGTCCCCCAAGCCGCGGCTCCGCCGCCCCGGCTGGCTTCGCTATCCGGCAAGAAACTTGGCCTGCTGGACATCAGCAAGCCCGGCGGCAGCTTGTTCCTCGACCGCCTGGAAAAAATCCTGCGTGAGCGCTATGGCGTGAGCGAGGTCGTCCGCGCGCAGAAGCCGACCTTTGCCAAGAACGCCCCAGCGCCGGTCATCGAGCAGTTGCGCTCGATGGACGCCGTTATCGAAGCCCTGGCGGATTGAGGATCGTGCACCACGTGCAGTTTGCACGATACCATCCGGTTAGAGAATCTGGGGATTCCCGCCGTGCCCGTAGCGACGACGGAGTTTATGTCGCCCGCGCGCATTCAAGCCGGCGCTCTGGGACGCGCCGGGTTCGATGCGGTTTACGTTCCTCACCCTATCCAGGACCAGACCCCGCAACAGATCGCGGCGCGGGCCGATGCAGCGGTTGAAGAGATTGTGCGGCGACTCACCGGCAAATGATCTGTACGGAGTTCCCGAAGTACAAATGATGCGACATCTTTACGGCTTCGCTGGGTAGGCAAAAATCGCCCCTTTGAGCGAACCCACGTACAGCACCTCGTTGGAAGTCCCGATGCCGCGAATGACTTCCGGGAATTGGTGTGACCATTGGCGCACGCCGTCGGACAAGCGCAGTGCCACCAGCTCCCGGCGGTTGCCGGCCAACACTCGGCCGCGCCACAAATAAGGCCGGTTCGAGGTCCACTCTTTGGAGGCCTCCGCCGACCACAAGACTTTTTTCAGCGAGAGGTCCAGGCTGGCCAGGACGTCTTCACCGAGAAAAACAAGAATTGACTCGTCGGCGAGCACGATGGTCCACCGCGGCTCGGCTTGCGTGACAATATCCCCGAGCACCTCGCCGGAACCTGAATCCAGGCGATAGACGTGTCGCTTCGTGGTCCCAACGTAGAGATTGCGCCCCTGCAGGGCGATTGACGTGGTTACCGGCGCACCCAGGTCTTTCTTCCAAACCAGTTTTCCCGATTGCGACTCCAGCGCATAGACGATTCCATCCAGCCCGCCGAAGTAGATGCGGTCGGCGGTGAGCGCCGGCGAAGAGGTCCAGTGAAAATCGTGGCCGTTAAAGCCGCTGCGAAACGTCCATTTGGGTTTTCCCGTTTCCAGGTCGAGACAAAGCAATTCGTCGCCCAGCGTAACCACATATGCATTTTGGCCGAGGCGAAGAACATCGGATGCGACACCACGTTCAGCGACGTCGTACTTCCAGCGCAAGGCGCCGGTGGAGCGATCGAAGGCGTACACATGCCCCGTCCTCCCATCCGTCCCGATCACGATAAGGTCGTTGGTGACCAGGGGATCGCCATGAAAAGAGAGCATCTCGCCATCTTTCTGCGTGTCATAGTCCCATTTCACCCGGCCCGTCTTCTTATCGAGTGCACGGACCATGCCGTTGCAGGAGCTCACCAGCAGCGAGTCGCCCACGACCGTGGGTGTGGAGAACACTCAGCCGCCACTGTCAAACTCCCACAACACAGGCGCCTGCTCCGTGGCTGAAGGCGTCGCGGTTGGCTGTTGGCCAGGCAGTGGAACAAGCATGAAAAGCGGAATTAAAAAACCAACCACAAGAACACCTAGCGGTTTTATCTTGGCCGGCACAGAACCCTCCTCTGCGTACGGAGCCGAGGATACGGAAGCTTCGGCAACCAGTCATCACAGAATTGCAATCAGAATGCAAAAAGATGTCTCTGAAGAGGAGGGAGACGTAAACGCAATTCCTCGTCTTGAAGGAGACAACTTTTTACATCCGATTACAAGTGATGGGCCTTAGAATTGTGATCGGCGAATCGTATGCGTGTGCGGGGAAGCGGGCATCAGCAATTTTCCGTTGTCGAGCGACTCATGCTGCTGGCGACAGCGGTGGTGCTCGTTCCTGCGGTGGCCCTGGTGGCGTGGCAGTACCGCCAATCCCGTGAGTTGCTAAACACAACGCAAGTAGCCGTCAAGGAAAACTTGCGGGAAACACTCCTCAGTATCAGTAGGAAGACGGAGGTGGAAATCGCGCGCCTTTCAGACGAGGCATTTCAACCCATTTCGAAGGCGACACTTACCTCGACTGATAAATCCAAATTGGTAGAGCATTTTCGCGCATTTACGCGCTCTCATCCTGAAGTGGCAGAGCTGTCTGTCGTGCCGACATGCGCTTCGCCAGGAAAACAGCCACGGATTGATTTCTTCTCCAAAGATAAGTGGCGTGAGGTCCACCAAAGGGATCAGGATGCACGAGAAATCCTGGCCGCTTTTAATAGCGCCCAGGCTGCGGCCGATCCTGAGCCTGACCACCGCAAATTTGTTTTTTGGCAACAATCCTGTAATTGCAAAAAGGGTCCGCCGATCTACGTCTTTCGGACCGCTCCTGACGGGTTTCTCGGAATGACCCTCGATTTCGATTACGTCCAGCAGCATTACTTGGCCAAACTTCTCAAGGATACCGTCGACTCGAAAGCCAGCGGCAGCAATGGTCCGCTTGTGATCTCCGTTTTGGGGGAAAACAGGAAGGAGATCTTTGCCACCGGCGGGCGGCCCTCAGAGTACGACGTTGTCATTGCCTTTGCGCCGGTGTTTCCCCGCTGGCAATTAGCCGCTGGATACAGCGACGTCACCATTGCCGGACTGGCGCGACGAAACTTCGAAACCAATCTGCTGGTAGACGGAACTACAGTTACGCTCTTGCTGGCCGGGATCCTGCTAACCCTGCGGGCGGCGACGCGTCAGGTCAAGCTCGCGCAAGCAAAGTCATCCTTCGTTGCGAATGTTTCACACGAGCTGAAAACCCCGCTCTCTCTGATTCGACTCTTCGCCGAAATCCTGGAACTGGGAAGGGCTACATCGAAGGAGAAAGAGCACGAGTACTACAGTATCATTCACCGCGAAAGCCGCCGACTCACTCAGCTCATCAACAACATTCTCGATTTCTCGAAGATCGAAGCTCGCCGTAAACACTACCTGTTCACATCCTGCAACGTCGCCTCGATAGTAGAAGATGTGCTAAACACTTACGAGTATCAGATCACTGCTTCGGGATTCGAGCTGACTACGTATATTGCTTCTGCACTCCCAATGGCCAGAGTTGACCAAGATGCAATAGCGCAAGCGGTGCTTAATCTGCTGAATAACGCGATCCGGTATTCCGCTGACTCCAAGAAACTTGAGGTGCGGGTCGAGGGCCGCGATGGACAGATCGCGATCGAAGTCGCAGACCGTGGCATCGGTATTCCGCGATCGGAGCACGAAAAGATCTTCGAGAAGTTCTACCGCGTCGATAATGATCTGGCGCAAACCGCTCACGGAACCGGACTGGGGCTAGCACTGGTCAAACACATCGTGGATGCGCATAGCGGAAAGATCCTGGTGGACAGCGCTCCGGGCAAGGGCAGCCGTTTCACGATCTTGCTGCCCTGCGATCCGGTTGCCGTTGCCAGCAGCACGAGTCAATCAGCGAGCCAAGGATACGCCATTGCCGAGAGTCCTAATCATTGAGGACGAGCCGGATATGCAACTCGGTCTACGGGATACGTGTGAGTACGAGGGCTATGATGTGCTCGTTGCCCCGGACGGAGAGACTGGAATTCAGCAAACGCTCAAAGGCCGGCCCGACATCATTCTGCTCGACGTAATGCTTCCAAATCTGAGCGGGCTGGATGTATGCAGACGTTTGCGAAAAGAGGGGATCAAAACGCCGATCATTATGCTGACTGCACGCGGTCAGGAGATGGACAAAGTGATCGGCCTGGAAGTTGGCGCGGATGATTATGTGACCAAGCCATTCGGCGTAAAGGAGCTGTTGGCCCGCGTTCGCGCTCACCTGCGCCGCACCGCCTCGATAGCATCGATGGAGCAGTACAGTTTTAATGATATTGAGCTCAATTTCAGGACATATGAAGCAAAAAAGGCCGGAAAGACACTTGAGATCTCACCCCGTGAATTCGAAACATTGAGATTTCTGGTCATCCACGAAGGAGAGATCGTGACCCGTGATCAGTTACTCGACCAAGTTTGGGGCTACAACGCCTTTCCGCTGACTCGCACGGTAGACAACCACATCGCCAAACTTAGGCACAAGTTGGAGACATCGCCCGCCCACCCGCGACATATTCTCACGATTCATCGAGTTGGATACAAATTTGTAAAGTAAGGGCACTCCGTTTTTCCTGCCGCGGCCAGCAGGAAGCTCAAAGTAGGTGAGCGCATCAGGGCCTCCGACGAAAGCCGTCTCTGCACGCTGAGCGAAACCGTATTCTCCCGGTCAAACCAGGGTCAACCGGGGTTCTGGTTTCCGCTCCCAGCTTGCGCCCGCTCCCCAACATCAGATATAGTGCGCTTTATGGCTACTTCCTTCGCCAACCGGGCGCATGCGGCATACCCGCTCCCGTGTGTCTTCCCAGGCAGAGGGGTAGCTATGAACGCTTAGAAATCCATAACAGCCATCATAGAGAACCCGCTGCCTGAACCGGCAGCGGGTTTTGTTTTTGGGACACAACTACCGGAAGAAAGGAAAGGAAGAAACCATGAGCTCTGTAACCACAAGAATCGAAAACGGCCAGGCTGGCGCCCGGGCACAGAAGAAGATCGCCGTCATCGGTTGCGGCAAGATGGGGAGCATCCTGCTGGAGGCTTTCCTGAAACGAAAGCTGGCGGAACCGGATGAAGTGGTTGCCACAGTGCAGCACGAGGAGAAGTCCAGGTCGCTTTCCGCCGAGTTGGGCGGAATCGCGCTGGGTACGGACAACCGCGCCGCTGTAGCCGGTGCGCCGGTGGTATTGCTCTGCGTGAAGCCGCAGGCGTTGCCGCAAGTGCTCGATGAAATCGAGTCCTCGCTCGCGCCGGGCGCCCTGGTGATCTCCATTGCCGCCTCCACGACTGTCGGTTTCATCCAGCAGAAGCTGGGGAAAGACGTGGCCGTGGTTCGCGCCATGCCCAACACGCCGGCCATGGTGGGCGCGGCCATGACCGCGCTGTGCGCCGGGCCGTCGGTGCGCGCGGAACAACTGGAGACCGCCAAGCACTTGTTTGAAGCTGTGGGGCGGGTCGCCATCGTCGACGAAAAGCATATGGACGCGATCACCGCGCTCTCCGCCAGCGGGCCGGCATTCGTGTTCGTCATCCTGGAATCGCTGGCCGAAGCCGGCGTAAAGGTTGGGCTGCCCCGCGAGATGGCTACGACGCTGGCGGCGCAGACGCTGTTCGGCTCGGCCAAGCTTGCCCTTGAAACCGGCCATCATCCAGCTCTGCTCAAGGACGCCGTGACCACTCCCGCCGGCTGTACCATCGAGGGCTTGATGGAACTGGAACGAGGCGGCCTGCGCGTGACGCTGATGAATGCGGTGATTACTACGACGAAGAGGGCCAGGGAGCTGATGACGAGCTAGAAGAGATCGGGTGATCGCGCGTGATCGGGTGATCGGGTGATCTGACTCGGGCTCAAGATCGTGCCGATTGTTCTTTCGTTGATGCCGCACGCGGCTGCGCGTTTCTCATCGACGCTTCAGAGCAGGCCGCAAGAATCGGCCCTGCCCAAGCTGGTGGCGGTCAGACCAGATCACCGGATCACGCGCGATCACTCGATCACCCGATTCTGGACATCACCATTGCGTAAACGCCTGGATTCCTATATATTCCTGCTGATGTCGTGTCCCGTTGCCAAAATGGCCATGTGTCCCATTATTATGGGCATGCGAATTTCCATGCTGAGGCAGACGGGGTCATAGCGCAATCTTAGTCATCGATGACTAACCCGCTGCCGCAAGCAGCGGGTTTCGAGTTTTGGGGCCTGCTGCCAAGCCGTAGCCAGAAAACGAGGACGCCCAATGAGCACCAGCCCGCGTTACCAGTTACGATGTCGCGAATGCCGCACCGAGTGGGGCAACCAGCCGGTTTCGTACTGCCAGAAATGCTATGCGCCGCTGGAGGTCGCCTACGACCTGGCGCAGATCAAGCAGGAGATCAGTAAGGATGAGATCGCCCGCCGTCCCGCCAATCTCTGGCGATACCAGGAGCTACTGCCCCTTCCGGAGCAGTACGACTCTTCACTGCCCGTGGGCTTCACGCCGCTGGTGAAAGCGGCGGCGCTGGGCGAACGGCTGCACAGCAAGTCCCTCTACCTCAAGAACGATGCGGTCTGCTTTCCCACCCTCAGCTTCAAAGACCGCGTGGTGGCGGTGGCGCTGACCCAGGCGCGCAACTTCGGCTTTGAGATCGTGAGCTGCTCTTCTACCGGCAACCTGGCCAACGCGGTGGCGGGACAGGCCGCGCGCGGCGGATTCAAGGCCTGCGTCTTCATCCCGTCCGACCTTGAGCCGGCCAAGATTCTGGGCACGGAAGTTTATGGCGCCCGGATCATCCGCATTGCCGGCAACTATGATCACGTGAACCGCCTGTGTTCGCAGATCGCCGACAAACACCGCTGGGGCTTCGTGAACGTGAACCTGCGCCCCTACTACGCGGAGGGATCGAAGACGGTGGGCTATGAAATCGCCGAGCAACTGGGCTGGCGCCTGCCCGACAACGTGGTGGTTCCCATGGCCGGAGGCTCGCTCATCACCAAGATCCACAAGGCCTTCAAGGAACTGGTTGAACTCGGCCTCGTGGAAGCCAAGGAAGTGAAGTTTTTTGGCGCACAAGCCACTGGCTGCAGCCCCATCAGCGCTGCCGTGAAGGCCGGACGCAACGAGATCGAGCCACAGAAGCCGGCAACCATTGCCCGCTCGCTGGCTATCGGCAACCCGGCGGACGGCTTTTATGCGGTGAAGACGATCGTCGCCAGCGGCGGCTGGGCGGAAGACGCAAGCGATCCCGAAATCGTCGACGGGATGACCCTGCTGGCGGAAACCGAGGGTATCTTTACCGAGACCGCCGGCGGCGTGACCGTGGCCGCGGCGCGCAAGCTCTTCGCT
>DATDGY010000147.1:0-26897 GCA_036521855.1 Candidatus Angelobacter sp. | reverse complement strand
TGGTCATGATTCTGATGGCGATCGATCACGTTCGCGTTTATTCCGGTCTTCCCGCCGGCGGCCCAACACCCGGCATCTTTCTCACCCGCTGGGTCACGCATTTTGTGGCGCCGGCCTTCATCTTTCTGGCCGGCACTTCGGCTTTTCTCCACGGCCGCAAACTGCCCGGCACCGGCGCACTGGCCCGCTTTCTTCTGACGCGTGGCTTGTGGCTGGTGCTGTTGGAACTGACCGTGCTGCGCGTGGCCTGGACATTCAATTTCGATTTCCGCCACTACCTGCTGGCGGGCGTGATTTGGGTCATCGGATGGTGCATGGTCCTCTTGGCCGGCTTGATCTTCTTGCGGGTGCGGGTGCTGGCCGCGTTCGGCCTGGTGATAGTCCTGGGGCACAACGTTCTCGACTACTACTTGCAGAACCTGTTCCCAATGGTTGAGAAAAGCAGCTGGGGTTGGTTGTGGCAAGTGCTGTACTTTGGAGGCCCCATCCAGATCGGCGAACATGGGCCAACCTTGTTCGTGTTGTATTCGATTGTCCCCTGGATCGGAGTCATGGCTCTGGGCTACGTGTTTGGGCGAGTCTTCATAATGGACGTGCGCTCGCGCCGCCGCATCTGCTTTGCGGTAGGGACGGCGGCCATCGTGATGTTCCTGGTCCTGCGCGGATTCAACCTCTATGGCGACCCACGTCCCTGGAGCCCGCCGGCACCCGCGACGCCGGCCGCATCAACCGCGAATCCCGGGCAGCCGTCACAAGCCGCACCGAGCCCTGGTCCCAGGCGGCCGCAACCGCCAGGATGGATTTCGTTCCTCAATACCACCAAGTATCCTGCGTCCCTGTTGTTTCTGCTCATGACGCTGGGCCCAACGATCCTGGTCCTGCCCGTCCTGGAAAAAGCCGGCGGGCGCGTTGCCGGAGTGCTGACGACGTTTGGCCGTGTGCCGTTCTTTTATTACATGCTGCACATTCCGCTGATCCATCTCGCGGCGATTGTTGTTTCCCTGTTGCGTACGGGATCGGTATCGCCGTGGCTGTTTCTCAACCATCCGGTCATGATCCCGGCGGCTCCGGACGGATACGTCTGGAATCTCGGCTTGCTGTACCTGGTCTGGGCGATTGTCGTGACGGCGCTCTATTTTCCGTGCCGATGGTTCGCCGGACTGAAACAGCGTCGCAAGGACATCGGCTTCCTCAGCTACTTGTGATTAGGCTTCGCCACCACTAGCACAGCGACCGGGAAGCTGTAGAGGATTTTGCCGCTCTTTCGTCGCGTGTTGAGGTCGAGCGCGTCGTCGGCGATTGAATCCGCAAAGATCATGCGCACTCGATAGACGTCGCCAGGGTTGGGGAACGAGCGCGAGAGCAGATCTTCGAGCTCGCCTTCCAGGCGGTATCTCTCCACCCGTGGCTCGGAAAGACCGGCCTGAGCGAACAGGCTGCGTAATTCATCCTCGGGCATGCCGCGGACGTGCGAGGGATCGCGCAACCGCTCCTCCGCGTTCAGAGCGTCCGCTTTCTCAGGCGCCGGGGCCATATCGGCCACCACCACGCGTCCGCCGGGCTTGCATACGCGCTTCATCTCCTTGAGTGCAGCTAGGGGGTCGAGCAGATGGTGGAAGGCAAAGCGCGAGCTGACAATAGAGAAGTGCGCATCCGGATAGGGCAGGGAATTCACGTCGCCCTGCTGCCAGGTGACGTTCTTGAGGCCCTGGGCAGCCTGCGTCTTCCGCGCCTGTTCCAGCATGGCCGGCGTGAGATCAATGCCGACGGCGTGGCGTACTACGCGGGCGAAGGCGCAGGCCAGCAAACCCGGCCCGCAGGCCACGTCGAGCGACGTATCGTTCGCGCCGGCCTCCGCCATGCGCACAATGAAGTCCAGGGCTTCCTGGTAGCGTATGGCCTGGGCCTCGGCGAAGGGCACGGCCTGGCGCGTGAACTGGTCGAGGATGCGGTCCTGGTGGTCCACGCACTTTATGTTACTTCAACCGGGTTAAGGTTTTGTCCGTAAAGGAGGAACGGATCTGGAGAGCATTTGGTAAATGGGTAATTTGGTAATTGAGTAAATGAGCACGGGATTAGCAGGTTCTCAATTACCCAATTACCAATTTACTCATTTACCAAATTCTTTCTGCATCCATTAGAATAGAGGTGTCATGAGCGATCATCTTGTGAATCCAGACGTTGAACGCGAATTGCTGACCAAGCGCTTCGAGAACACGGCTGGCTATCCCGAAGACGCCAAGCACATGCGCGAAGTGTTGTTCGGGAGCGAGCAGCCGCAAGGCGTAGTCCTGACCTCGCTCGATAACGTCGTCAACTGGATGCGCAAGAGCTCCATCTGGCCCATGACCTTCGGGCTGGCCTGCTGCGCCATTGAGATGATGGCCATGGGAGCCGCGCGCTTCGATATCGCCCGCTTCGGCGCTGAAGTATTTCGCCCTTCGCCGCGCCAGTCCGACCTGATGATCATCGCCGGCCGCGTCTCCCAGAAGATGGCGCCGGTGATCCGCCAACTCTGGGAGCAGATGCCGGAACCCAAGTGGGTGATTTCCATGGGCGCCTGCGCCACCTCTGGCGGCGTGTTCAACAATTACGCGCTGGTACAGGGGGTGAACCAGGTTATCCCCGTGGACATCTATGTCCCTGGCTGCCCGCCGCGGCCTGAGCAACTGATCTACGCCATCACCCTGTTGCAGGAAAAGATCCAAAAAGAGCGGGGATCGTTCAAACGGGCGTTGAATTTGGCGTAGGAACCCAGCTTTTCAGACGATTCGAGAATCACTGATTCACCTGATCCTCACCTGGACAGCGGAACGCGATTCGCCGGCATCCAACATCCCTGGCGACAGGTCCTCTGGAAATGCGAAGCCCCAAGTCAATTCTTGCCCTTGTGTTCTTGAGTTGCTGCCTCTGTTGCGTCGTCGGCTATGGGGCCAAGCTGCGCCAGGTAGCCATGATCGATCTGCCCGGCGACCCCGGGTTCAACCAGGTGGCCATGGCCAACGGCCAGGTGGTGATCAGCCGTCCGGCGACCAACACCATCGAAGTCTTCAGCCCGGTGAAGCGCCGCGTGATCGCTCGCATCTCGCAGATCGACGATCCGCGCGGCATCGCTGTAGATGACCACGCGTTGCTAGTTTACGTTGCTTTGGCCGGGAGCAACCGCATTGCCGTGATTGACAGCAAGACCTGGCAGGTGGAGAAGCTGATCCCGGTGGAGCACCGTCCGGAAAAGCTGCTGTGGGTTGCGGAGACCGGGACTCTCTACGCAACCAGCACGCTGGACCGTTCCCTGAGTCTTGTGGATCCAAAACGGGGCGCCGAAACTACTGTTGTTGAATTGAACGCGCTCCCCCAGGACATGACCTACGACTCCTCCCACAAGGTCTTGCTGGTGAGCCTGCAGGACCTGAGCGAGGTTGCGGCCATCGACGGCTCCAATCAAATCGTTGGCCGCTTCAAATTGGAAGCGTCGGAACCTACGGGACTGGCGCTCGACGATGCTCATCGCCGTCTCTATGTCGCCGTGCGCTACGCCGTGCTGGTGCTGAATGCCGATACCGGCGCTGAGCTCCTGCGCATGCCCGCTCCAGGCGGCACCAATACGCTGGTGCTCGATTCCGCCGGCAACGTGCTGTACGCCGCTGCCGGCGATGGCTCCGTGCTGGCCATGGATCTTACGCGCAACGTCGTGGAACACGAGTTGCCTACTGACGTGAAAGGGTACAGTCTGACCTACGATCCCAGCCGCAAGATGCTGTTCATGCCCGGAGGACGTGAAGGCCGTGCCAAGATGGTCATTCTCAGCCCCGTTGCCCCGATTGACCCGACCGCGCCCAAGACCGCACAGAAGACTACTCCAGCGGACCAGACCGCGAAGAAGTAGGATGCCATCGCTGCGCTAACCTTTCATTGGCCGGTCCCGTCCATGTATAGTCAGCCGGCATAGAGCCCCGTTCATGAGCGTACTGCTATAATCCGTGTCCCGTCTGGGCGCCCAACGCAGAAGGAAGATTTTATGAAAAGATTGCTGGTGACACTCGCTTTTACACTCATGAGCACACTCCTCACGGCTGACGACAAAAACTCGAACAACTCCGGCACGCCTAACCCGCCGCCGGCGCCGCCCGTGGCCAAAAAGGTCCACACTGAGAACCGCATCAACGGCGGCGATCTAGTGGACGACTACGCCTGGCTGCGCAACAAGTCGAATCCCGAGGTCGCGCAATACCTGGAAGCGGAAAACGCCTACGCTGACGGGATCATGAAGCCCACTGACGCCCTGCAGCAAAAGCTCTATGACGAGATGATCAGCCACATCAAGGAGACTGACGTCAACGTTCCTTACCGGCAAGCCGGCTATCTCTATTACTCGCGCTGGGAAAAAGGCAAACAGTACCAGATCTTCGCGCGCAAGAAGGGAAGCTCGGAGGCGGCGGAGGAGATCACCATCGACCAGAATGAACTTGCGAAGGGCGAAAAGTTCATGGCCCTGGGCGCGTATGAGCCCAGCGACGACGCCAATCTGCTGGCCTATACCACCGACAACACCGGCTTCCGGCAGTATCGGCTGCACGTGCGCGATCTCCGCACCGGCAAAGACCTGGCGGACATCGCTGAGAAAGTCGGCTCCGTGGCCTGGGCCAACGACAACCAGACGCTTTTCTACACCGTGGAGGAGGACAAGACCAAGCGCCAATACCGGCTCTACCGGCACACAGTGGGCACGGACCCAGGGAAAGACGACTTGGTGTACGAAGAAAAAGACGAGCGCTTCAACGTTGGCGTGCAAAAATCGCGCAGCGGCAAGTATCTGTTCCTGGAGATTGGCAGCCACACTACTTCTGAAGTCCGGTACCTGGATGCGTCCACGCCCGCGGGCGATTGGAAGCTGATTGCGACGCGCCAGCAGGACGTTGAGTACTACACCGACCATCTGGGCGACCGGTTCTATATCCGCACCAATGACAAGGGCCGCAATTTCCGCCTGGTCTCCGCGCCGGCGAACGCGCCCGGCAAAGAGAACTGGAAGGAGGTAGTCCCGGTTCGTGCCGACGTGATGCTCACTGACTTTGAGCCCTTCCAGGATTTTTACGTCCTGGTGGAGCGCGAGAACGGTTTGCCGGAGCTTACGGTAGTCACGCTGGCGACGGGAGAAAAGAAGCGCATCAGCTACCCCGAACCTGTCTACACCGCCTTCCCCCAGGTGAACCGCGAGTACAAGACCCAGCTATTCCGGTATTCCTATCAATCGCTGGTGACGCCGCCCTCGGTGTTTGACTACGACGTGGAAAAGCACTCATCCACGCTGCTCAAGCAGACGGAGGTGCCGGGCGGATACGACGCATCGAAATATGCGTCGGAGCGCGTCTGGGCCACGGCGAAAGACGGCGTGAAGACCCCCATCTCGGTCATCTATCGCAAGGACTTGAAGAAGGCGGATGGTTCCAACCCCCTCTACGTCTACGGGTACGGATCCTACGGGTTCAGTCTTTTTGACACCTTCAGCTCGGCGCGGCTGTCGCTGCTCGACCGCGGTATGGTCATGGCTTACGTCCACATTCGCGGCGGAGGAGAGATGGGCAAAGCCTGGCACGACGCGGGACGCATGATGAACAAGATGAACACCTTCACTGACTTCATCGCCTGCACCGAGTACCTGGCGGCGAATAAATACGGCGCGCGGGGCAAGATCGCCATCGAAGGCGGCTCGGCCGGCGGCCTGCTCATGGGCGCCGTGACCAACCTTCGTCCGGACTTGTTCAAGGTCGTGCTCTCGCATGTGCCGTTCGTGGACGTGATGAACACCATGCTCGATGCTTCGCTGCCGCTCACTGTCCCCGAGTACGAGGAATGGGGCAATCCCAACGAGAAAAAGGCTTACGACTATATGCTCCAGTACTCGCCTTACGACAATTTGCGGAAGGCCGCTTATCCCGCCATGCTGGTCAAGACCTCATTTAATGACAGCCAGGTGATGTACTGGGAGCCGGCCAAATACACCGCCAAGTTACGCACCTTAAAGACTGACGGCAACGTGCTGCTGCTCAAGACCAACATGGCCGCGGGACATGGCGGATCGTCTGGCCGCTACGACCGCTTCAAAGAAGTTGCCTTCGACTACGCCTTCATGCTGACGCAGTTGGGGGTGGAGAAGTAAATCGCAGTGATCGCCGTAATCGCAGCGTGATCGCCGTCATCGGGTCAAGTAGATGTCATGGAGCCGCTCTTTTCTCCAAATGGGGGTTAAGGGGCTCGGGTGTGTTCCCGTAGCGCATTCACCTAGTTGCCTGTTGCTTCTCCGATCTCGCGCGATCACGGCGATTACGGCGATCTAGTGGGGGATACTATTGACCTTAAGGCCGTAGGCGGTTCATAATACCGAGTCGAACGAACGTTCGGTAGATTACCTGTATGGCCTTGGATTCGCTGGCAACCCGGCCGGTCGTGGCGCCCGTCAACGGACGCAAGCTGCGCGAAGTAAGCGGTAGCAAAAATACCCAGGACCTTAGGGACAGCCGCTTTGATCGCCGGCTGGCCAAACTGCTGGGCCACGCCGCCCGTATCTTCTGCGAGAAAGGCTACGAGGGCGCTTCCATGCGCGATCTTTCTCGCGCCACCGGCATGTCGCTGGCCGGACTCTATCACTACTTCGCGTCCAAAGAAGAGCTGCTGTACCTGATCCAGAAGCACACCTTTCTCACCATCATTGAAGACCTGCGCGAGCGATTGCAGAGTGCCTCCGATCCGGAAGAGCGCATCCGCGTCTTTATCGAGAACCATTTGGAGTATTCCATGGCCAACAAAGAGGCCATGAAGGTGCTGGTCCATGAGGACGACACCCTGAAAAACGAGCACGGAACCGAGGTGCGGGCCATCAAGCGCGAGTATTACCGCATCTGTTTTGATCTGCTGGAAGATTTCCAGCGCGCCCGCGGTCTACAATTTTCCTGCCGTTTGGCGGTGCTGAGCCTGTTCGGCATGATCAACTGGATCTATACCTGGCACAATCCCCGCGTCGACGCTAATGCCGGCGCTCTGGCCCGGGAGATGGGCGATATCTTTCTGCACGGCGTGTTGAACAACGGCCGCACCAAGACGAAGGTTGCCCGATCGAAATAGGCAAACAAGCGGTCCCAAGATTAGAAGATTTGGAAATTCAAAGGAGCTTCGAAAAACCATGGCCACAAGCATCGCAACGGAAACCAAGAACCTGGTGAACTATCGCGTGGAAGACGGCATTGCCGTGATCGAGTTGAACGATCCGCCGGCCAATACCTATACCTATGAGATGAACCGGCAGCTCGACGAGTGCATCCTGAAAGCGCGCATGGACAATGACGTGTACGTCTTGCTGCTGACCGGCGTGGGCGACAAATTCTTCTCCGCCGGCGCCAACATCAAGATGCTGGCCTCCGTGGATCCGACCTTCAAATACTACTTCTGCCTGCACGCCAACGAGACTTTGTTGCGCCTGGAGCACACGCCCAAGCTGGTGATCGCGGCCATCAACGGCCACTGCGTAGGCGGGGGTTTGGAGATCGCCATGGCGGCGGACATGCGCATCGCCCGTCGCGACGCCGGCAAGATCGGCCTGCCCGAAATCAACCTGGGCGTTCTGCCCGGCACCGGTGGGACGCAGCGCCTGAGCCGCATGGTGGGCAAGAGCAAAGCTATCGAGCTGATGGTCACCGGCAACACCTTCACCTTTGAAGAGGCCAAGGAGCTGGGCATTATCAACGACATCTACGAGCGCGAAAACTTCATGGACAACGTGATGGAATATGCCCGCCAGTTCACGCCGCCCAACAAGGCCGCGAAAGCTGTGGGCAACATCAAGCGCGCGGTGCAGACCGGCTGGGAGATTCCCATGGAATCGGCCCTAGCCGTGGAGCGTGAACTGCAACAGCGGCTGTTCGCGAGTGAGGACGCCAAAGAAGGCCTGAGCGCCTATGTAGAGAAGCGCCCGGCGACGTTCCGGGCAAAATAACCGAGTGGGTGGAGCAGGCCTTTAGGCCTGCGATGAAAGTGCAAGAGGAAACCGGCTTTAGCAGCCGCGGTTACCTCAGGGGCTGAAGCCCCTATACAGAGACCGGTTCGCAGGGCTAAAGGCCTGCTCCCCTCGCACAACAAGAGCTAGAAGCCAGTAGCTAGGAGCTTTCTCATGATTGCAGCAACCAAAGCAAAAGTTTCTCCGGGTAAACTGCTGATCAACGGTCATTGGACCGAAGGCTCGGGACGGGCTTTCGACACCGTCAATCCCGCCACCGGCGAAGTGCTGACGCAGGTCGCGGAGGCTGGCGCGCCGGATGTGGACCTGGCGGTCGGGGCGGCGCGCAGGGCGTTCGATGACGCGGGCGGACCGTGGCGTAAGATGTCGGCCAGCGAGCGTGGCAAGGTCCTGTGGCGCATTGCAGACCTGGTCGAGAAGAACATCGACGAACTGGCCGAACTGGAAACGCTGGATAACGGCAAGCCCATTTTCGAGTCGCGCTATGTAGATATGCCCATGGTGGCTGACGTCTTCCGCTACTACGCGGGATGGGCCACCAAGATCCACGGCGAGACCGTCAACACCTTCAACCACGCTTTTACCTACACGCTGCGCGATCCCGTGGGCGTGGTGGGGGCTATTGTCGCCTGGAATTTTCCGCTGCTGCTGGCGAGTTGGAAACTCGGTCCGGCGTTGGCCTGCGGCAACACGGTGGTCTTGAAGCCCGCTGAACAAACCCCTCTGACGGCGCTGCGCTTCGGCGAACTGGCGATCGAAGCCGGGTTGCCGCCGGGTGTCCTTAACATCATCACCGGTGGGCCGGAGACCGGCGCCGCGCTAGTGAAGCATCCCGGCGTGGACAAAGTCGCATTCACCGGATCGACCTCCGTCGGCAAAGAAATCATGCGCAGCTCGGCCGACACGCTCAAACGCGTAACGCTAGAACTGGGCGGCAAATCGCCCAACATCGTCTTCGCCGATTCGGCCATCGACAATGCCGTCAAAGGCGCGCTCAACGGCATCTTCTACGGCAAGGGCGAGGTCTGCTGCGCCGGGTCCCGCTTGTTCGTGGAGAAGAAAGTCGAAGACGAATTCCTGACTAAGCTGGTGGAGTTCAGCAAGAAGATCAAGCTCGGCGACCCGCTCGACCCCAAGACGCGCCTGGGCGCGATCGTCAGCCAGAGGCAGATGGACACGGTGCTGGGTTACATCGAAGCGGGCAAGAAGGAAGGCGCCACCGTGCTGGCGGGAGGCAAACGCGCGGCGGTGAACGGCGATCACGGTTATTTCGTCGAGCCCACGATCTTCGGCGGCGTGAAAAATGACATGAAGATCGCCCAGGAAGAAATCTTCGGCCCCGTCCTGGCCACGCTGACTTTTGATGACGTGGAACAGGTGGCGGAACTGGCCAACAAAAACATCTATGGTCTGGCCGCCGCGGTCTGGACGAATGACATCAAGAAAGCCCATCAGCTCTCGCGGCGTTTGAAGGCCGGCACGGTGTGGATCAACACCTACGGGCTGATGGATGCGGCCTTGCCCTTCGGTGGATACAAGCAATCGGGTTTCGGCCGCGAACTGGGAATGCATGCGATTGAGCACTACACGGAGCTCAAGACCGTGTGGATGAATCTTTAGCACATCCCGAGCGAAGCGAAGGATCACTACCGGCTAGACGGATTTCCGGGCGAGATCGATATAAGACTTTGTGCCGCCCCACGATGCGCAAACGATCATAGAGATTCCTCACGCTTCGCGTTCGGGATTTCAGAGAATCTAGGAGCTTGTTTTACATGCCCGGTAAAGTACCAAAAATCGGAACATTCAGTGACTGGGTGGGCCTGTTCCACGAGTGGCGCAGGGAAGTGGGAGTGGACCGTGACACCATCAAGAATTTCGGCTTTGACACCCTGTACGGCGCCATTGAGACCGAAGAAATCTCCTTCGGTTACTACAAGGGCCGGCGCAAATGGGAGAACCTGCGCCAGATACCAACGCAAAACATGCGTGACGCCCTGATGAACCTGATCGTTTACCAGGGCGATACCGAGTTCGCGAGTGTTGAACAGCAGCGCTACCTGTTTGAAAGCGCGCCTTCCGACTGGGACCGCTCCGCGATTACGCGCGTCATGATTGAAGAAATGCGCCACGGCTGGCAGATGTGCGCGCTGCTGATCGAGTTCTTCGGCGACACCGGCAAGGTCGAAGCCAAGAAGATGCTGGAACGCCGCGCTTACGAAAACAAGCGCCTGCTGGGCTCGTTCAACGAGGAGTGCGATAATTGGCTGGATTTTTTCGCCTTCACCGACTTCGTCGATCGCGACGGCAAGTTCCAGTTACAGATGCTGAAATATTCCGCCTTCGCCCCGCTGGGCCGTTCTATGAGTTACATGCTCAAGGAAGAGGCCTTCCACATGGGCACGGGCAACACCGGCCTCGCCCGGATCGCCGAAGCCGGCGTGGTCCCGCACTGGCTGATGCAGAAGTATCTCAACAAGTGGATCTCCAGTTCCTACGACCTGTTCGGCACCGACCACTCCTCGTCCGCGCACTGGGCCTATGTATGGGGTTTGAAGGGCCGCTACGACGAACCGGCGAATACGAATCCGGCGAACCTGGAAGACCTGAACGACTACAACCGCCACCTCTATCGCCATGAGTGTGTCACGCTGGTGAAACGCATTAGCGCAGCGCAAAAGCCGGGGCAAGAAGAGCTTTATTGCCCAGACATCAAGTTCAATCGCAATATCGGGCGATGGAAGAGCCAGTTCTTCCATCCCCGCACTGGCGCGCCGATGGAGGAGAAGGAATACCGGCAGGAACTTGACACCTGGATGCCGACTCCGGCAGACAAGAAGCTGCTCCTGGACATCATCGCTTCGGAAAAGAAGTGGATCGCGCCCCGCCTGGCCAAAGATCCGCTGCTCACGATCGGCGAGGTCAGGAAGAACGCGATCAACGCGGTGCAGTAGGAAGCTGCTAGCTGCTAGCTGCGAGCTCCTAGCTGCTGGCGAACAGCAGCTTCAACAGTGTGCCAGTCCAATGTGTGTTTTTGGAGCTAAAACTAGAAGCTAGCAGCCAGAAGCCAGTAGCTTTTCGAAATCACGATAGAGCAAATGACATCGACCTCGCCCGTCCCCGCCAGCCGGCTTCCTTACACTCTCAACGAACTCATGGTCGTAGCCGCGGCGCGCGAGATCCGCGACGGCGAAGTCGTCTTTGTCGGCATGCGGCTGCCGCTGATTGCTTTTGTTGTCGCCAAAAAGACGCATGCGCCCAACGCCACCGGGCTGTTTGAGAACGGCGTAATCCGCTCCACGCCCTCGCCCGAGCTGATCTATACCATGGCCGATCCGCCCAACATCCAGGGGGCCACCCAGTGCCTGGATATGCTGAGCGTGATGGGCCTGTTGCAATCGGGCCGGGTGCATCTGGGCTTTCTGGGTGCGGCTGAAGTCGACCGCTACGGCAATCTCAACTCCACCCAGGTGCAGGGCAAGCATGGTATGGTCCGTCTGCCCGGCTCCGGCGGCGCTTGCGACATAGCCTCCTTGGCGCATCGGTTTGTGGCTTTGTTGGAGCACGCTAAGCATCGCCTGCCTGAGCGCGTAAGCTACATTACCGGTCCCGGCAACGGCGTGGGCGCGGGATGGCGCCGCCGCGTGGGCCTGCCTCGTGGCGGTCCTGCGGCGGTGATTACCAGCAAGTGCGTGCTACGCTTTGGTGAAGACGGTGAGGCGTTCCTTGCCAGTCTGCATCCGGGTGTCACTACAGATGAAGTGCTGGCCAGTACCGGGTGGACATTGAAAGTGGGCGACAATGTAAGGACAACGCCGGAACCGGCTCCCGCGGAGCTGAAGGCTATCCGCGACTACGACACTAGGGGGTTCTGGACAAGTTAAGTATCATTTCACTGCAGAGGCGCGCATAAAAATGGATTCGAAACCAGCCAAGCGCGTGATTGGAATCGGCGGTGTCTTCTTCAAGGCGGAAGATCCGCAGAAGCTCTATGCATGGGACGAACGTCATCTGGGCATCGAGTCCAAGCAGGGCGAAGGCGCCAGTCTTCCCTGGCGGCGCTTTGATGATTTCACCGCTTGGTCGATATTTCCTCGCAGCACAACCTATTTCAATCCCAGCACGGCGCCGTTCATGATCAATTACCAAGTCCCCGACCTGGCCGCATTGCTGGAGGCCCTCCGCGCCGATGGTGTAACCACCGATCCCAAACGCGAGGACTACGACTACGGCCGATTCGCCTGGATCACGGATCCGGAAGGCAACCGCATCGAGCTGTTGGAGCCGCCGAAGAAGATCGAGGGATCGGGAGATCGGGCATCGGATAAACTGGAGCGTTCCCGAACTGCCCGCATGCCATGACATCCGCAGTCGACAAACGCCTCAATCTCGAAACGCACGGTCCACTGGCCCGGATCACATTTACCCACCCGCCACTCAACGTCTTCGATTTCGCGATGATGGACGAGCTCCTGGCCGCGCTACGGCAACTGGAGCCGCTTCGGGAGATCAGCACTGTCATCTTGATGGGTGGGAAGCGCACCTTCTCTGCCGGCGTAGACGTGGCTGTGCACACGCCGGACCTGATCCAGCTGATGTTCCAGAAGTTTCATGGCTTGATCCTGGCGCTGACCAGGTTTCCCAAGATCACGATCGCCGAAGTTCACGGCGCGTGCCTGGGCGGCGGCGCCGAACTGGCCATGCTGTGCGATCTGTGCTTTACCGCGAAAGACGCCAAGTGGGGGTTCCCTGAGATCACTCTGGGCTGCTATCCTCCCGTGGCGTGTACGGCACTGGCCGCGCTGGTGGGGCAGAAGCGGGCCGCCGACATGATCTTTACCGGACGAACCTTCAGCGGCGAAAAAGCTGCCGACTGGGGACTGGCCAACGAGGCCCATTCCGAAGGCGAGTTGCCAACGGCGATCGAGGGAGTGCTTGATTATTTGTTCAAACTCAGCCCGGTGGCCTTGGCCCATGCCAAGAGAGCTTTCTATGCGTGGGATTCCATCCATCTCGATAAGGGCTTGGCCCGGGCGGAAAAGATCTATATCGAAGAGCTGATGCAGACTGAGGATACGAAGGAAGGCATTCAGGCATGGCTGGAGAAACGGCGTCCCGAGTGGAAGGGAAGATGAGTTTCTCGTCACCGCTCGACGCCAGGCAGTTTCTGGTGAACAAGATCGTTGCCCAGTCTGTCCGTACCGGCGACCGCCTTTCCGATGTGGACCGGCGGATGCTTCTCCTGAACCTGGACGAGCCCCAGTCCGCCGCCGGCATTCCCGTCGCGGTGCTCGAGGATACTGGCCGGACTTACGAGAACAGGATTATCGGGTTGCTCAAGTCCGCTTACGAACGCGATCGTGACTATCCAGAAGAGCGCCAAAGGTATCGAGAAGCTCTGGATAGACTTGTGGGCAGCAAGCACTACATTCTGATGATCGCGTCTGGCGCCCTTCGCTCCCAAAACGAGATCAGCAGTGTTGCGATATATGTCATCATCGGGCTGGTTACTGCTGGAATCATTCTTCTGCTCCTGTGGCCGCGGTCGAAGTGAAATCTTAGCCCTTGGCCCTGTAGAGCTTCGCTTCGCTAAAGCGGCAGGCTTTATACTGAACAGCCTGCCATGTCCAAGCTCCTGACACTCCGCCAGGCGATTGCCGATCACGTGCCCGACGGCTCGAGCGTGGCCTTGGGCCTGCAGATGGAGCAGATGATCCCCTTTGCCGCCGGTCATGAGTTGATCCGGCAGAAGAAGCGCGGGCTGCGATTGATTGGGCCCATCTCCGATATTCTTTTCGACCAGCTCATTGGCGCCGGCTGCGTCAAGGACGTGGTGGCGGCATGGGTTGGCAACGTGATGATGGGTTCGGCTTACAACTTCCGCCGAGCCACGGAAGTCGAGAACCCGGGCACGCCGGGCGAGAAACTGGCGGTCTTCAACATGACCAACTTCTCGATTGCCCTCGCGCTCCAGGCCGGCGCCCTGGGCGTTCCCTTCCTGCCCACGCGTACGGCCATGGGGAGCGACGTCATCAAGGGCAATCACTTCTTCTACCAGATCATCTCGCCCTTCGAGCCGAAGGAAACCTTGCTCGCGGTGCGGGCCATCGTGCCGGACGTGGCCATCGTACATGTGCAGCGCGCCGACCGGCACGGCAACGCTCACTGTTGGGGGAATTTCGGCGTGATGCTTGAGGGCGTACGCGCCGCCCGCCGTGTGATCCTGTGTGCCGAGGAGATTGCGGACGAAACGGTCATCTCGAGCGATCCTAACCGCACCGTCATCCCCGGCTTCCTGGTTTCAGCGGTGGTGGACTGCGGATATGGCGCGCATCCTTCCCCGGTGCAGGGCTACTACAAACGCGACGACGCTTTCTTCCAGCAATATCACGCCGAGACAAAGACCCAGGACGAGTTCGCCGGCTGGGCTGGGCGTTGGATTCATGGAGTAGCTGACCGCGCCGCCTACGTTGAGCAACTGGGGAAGCATCGAGTGGCCGAGCTGGGAGTGAAGAAGCACGCCTATGCGGCTCCCGCAGATTATGGGTACTGAAAGAAGTCGGGCCAGCTCGATCCTGAGCCCAAACCTAAGATTTCTTATGAATCTCAGATCAATCAAACAATTCGCGTTCTACGCCTGCTTTTGTCTGACGCTCGCGGCGGCATCCGCGCAAACAGCCGGGTCGTCAAAGGACTGCCTGGCCAGCGCCAACAATCAGCTTGACCTGAACCAATGCGCCGAAGCGGACGCGTCCGCCGCCGATCGCGATCTCAACAGGACTTACCAATTGATCGCGAAGAAGTACGCTGACCAGCCCCTGTTCCTGGAACGCCTGCATGAATCGCAAAGGGCATGGCTGAAATACCGCGATGCTCAGGTCGAGATGAAGTTCCCAACTTCCGCAAAGCAAACCGCCGAGACCACGTACGGTTCGGTCTATCCCATGTGCTACGCCGCCTACAAAGCCAAGCTCGCCAAGGAGCGAACCCGGGAGCTGCGCGAGTGGCTGGTGGGGATCGAAGAAGGCGACGTCTGCTACGGTTCCGCGAAAACGCCGGCGAGCCTGAAATAACGGCTCGATTCAGGGTGGATAATGGGCATGCAAGGTTGTATGATCTTAACGAACGTCCGTTCGGTTTTTCAGCCGGGACGAGGTATAGGGATGCCCGGTCTCAGGCAATTTGGATCATGAGAAAAGAGCTCATCGAACTCCGCGTCAACGGGCGCACGCACGAGCTGGCAATCGAGCCCAGCGAGCTGCTGCTGGATGTCCTGCGCCAGGAATTGCAGCTCACCGGCTCCAAGCGCGGCTGTGACGATTCTTCCTGCGGCGCCTGCACAGTGCTGGTGGAGGGAGTTCCCACGCTCAGCTGCACCATGCTGGCCATGAGCTGTGCCGCCGATGGAGCGTCCGCGCCGGAGGTTACGACCGTAGAAGGCATCGCCGACCACGGAGCGCTGGCGGCCATTCAGAAGGCCTACGGCGACTGGGGCGGCGCCCAATGCGGCTATTGCACGCCCGGCTTCATGATCACGGTGAAGGCGCTGCTCGACCACAACTCTCACCCGACGGAAGAAGACATTCGCCACGCCCTGAGCGGGAATCTGTGCCGCTGCACCGGCTACACTCAGATGTACCAGGCCATCAAGGCGGCGATAGTGGCGGAACAGAGCGCGAGAACGACTTGACCACAGAGGACGCGAAGGAACACTGAGATCTTGAAGTTGTTTTGGCTAAGTACTAATTACTAAGAACTAATGGCTGATTTCTCCATCATCGGCAAGCGTGTTGCTCTGGTTGACTCAGCGGCCAAGACCACGGGCCAGGGCAAGTATGCGGACGATCTTTCGCTCCCGGGAATGCTCATCGGCAAAATCCTGCACTCGCCCTATCCCCACGCTCTGGTCAAGAAGATTGACGCCAGCCGCGCACTGGCGTTGGAAGGTGTGGTCGCGGTCGTCACCGGCCCGGACGCGCCCAACAAGTACGGCATCCTGCCCGTCGGACACGATGAGACAGCGCTGGCCGTCGAGAAAGTCCGTTACGTGGGCGACAACGTGGCCTGCGTGGTCGCGACTTCCGAGGCCATTGCCGAGCGCGCGCTGGAAACGATCGACGTGGAGTACGAACTGCTGCCGGCGTGGTTCGATCCCGAAGATTCAATGAAGGCCGAGACAGACTGGATCCACCCGCAGCGCCCCAACAACGTCGAGAAAGACTATCACCACGTTTTTGGCGATCCCGACAAAGGTTTTGCCGAGGCCGATCTGGTCACCGAGCACCGATACATCGCCGCCGAGGTCACGCACGCGGCCATGGAGCCGCACTGTACGCTGGCGTCGTTTGAGATCGATTCGCTTACCGGCCAGCCGGGACGGCTGACTGTGTGGTCGTCTACGCAGGTGCCGTATTACCTGCAGCACAAGCTGTCGATTGTGCTGGAGTTGCCCATGTCGCAGATCAGGGTGATCAAGCCCCTGGTGGGCGGCGGGTTTGGCGGCAAGAGCGAAGTGATTCCCCTGGAGATCATTGCTGCGGTGGCTGCCCGCAAGGCCCAGGCTCCAGTCAAGATCACTTACACGCGTGAAGAAGTTTTCTGGGCGCATCGCGGACGGCCGCGGACAATCATCGATCTGAAGACTGGTGTCAAGAGGGACGGGCGCATCACCTCGGTTGCCGCCAAGGTCATTCAGGACGGCGGCGCTTACTGCTCCTACGGCGTGGTCACCATCCTTTATTCCGGCGCTTTGCTGGGGGCGCTGTATGACATTCCCAACATCAAGTATGACGGCTTCCGCGTGCTCACCAACAAGCCGGCCTGCGGGGCCATGCGCGGCCACGGAACGGTGAACGTGCGCTTTGCTTTCGAGTCGCAGTTGGACGAAATCGCCGTGCAACTGAAGATCGATCCCGTCGTCCTTCGCCGCCGCAACCTGCTCAAGCCGCCCTGCGTTACGGTGAACAATCTGCGAGTGCAGAGCTACGGACTGCCGGAGTGCATCGAGAAAGTGGTGGAGCGCTCGCAGTGGACCGCGCGCAAAGGCAAGCTGCCGGCGGGACGCGGCCTGGGCATGGCCTGCAGCCACTACGTAAGCGGCGCCGCCAACAGCATTATCCGCTCGGACATGCCCCATTCCACGGTGAACATCAAGATCGACCGCGACGGCGGCGTAGTGGTTTACACCGGGGCCTCAGACATCGGGCAAGGATCGGACACCATGGTGGCCCAGGTCGTGGCTGAAGTGCTGGGCATCAGCCTGGCCCGCGTCAAAGTGGTAGCCGCAGATACTGACCTCACACCCATCGATATCGGCTCCTACTCCAGTCGCGTGACCTTCATGAACGGCAACGCCTCACTGCGCGCAGCGCAGGACGTGAAGAGAAAAATCGCCGGCGCCGCCGCCCGTAAGATGGACTGCGCTCCCGAGGATGTGATCATGCGCGATGACCTGGTATGGAAGCAGGGAGCTTTCGAGCCGGGGAGCAACGGGACGGGCGCCGAGAGCAGTGCTGCGGCGGAGAAAGGGACCGTTCAGGAAGTGAGCGGCCGCGTGGAAGGCCAGACCCTGCGCGGCTCACTGCAACAGAAGCGAAAAGAAGAAGGGCCGAAAGACCACATGAGTTTTGAAGAGGCCGTGGTCTCGGCCATCGACTTCAGCGGGGCGCTGAGCGGCACAGGCTCTTACGCTCCGCCCCAAGATGCGCGCGGAGGGGCTTTCAAGGGCGCGGGCGTCGGCCCATCGCCGGCTTACTCCTACGCCGCCCAAGTGGCCGAGGTCAGCGTGGATCGCGAGACCGGCGAGGTCACCGTCCACAAAGTCTGGGCCGCGCACGACTGCGGGCGCGCTCTGAATCCTGTTTCCGTTGAGGGCCAGGTGATCGGCTCAGTGTGGATGGGGATGGGCCAGGCACTGCAGGAAGAGATGGTCTGGAAAGACGGCCTGCTGATGAATCCCACCATGCTCGAGTACAAATCTCCGTCAGCAGTGGAATCACCCGACGTGGAGTGCATCATTGTGGAGTCAGTCGACCCCGAAGGCCCATTTGGCGCCAAGGAGGCCAGCGAAGGCTCCCTGGCGGCCACCATCCCCGCCATCGCCAATGCGATTTACGACGCGGTAGGCATTCGTTTGCGCGAGGCCCCCTTCACACCGGAGCGCGTATTGGCAGCGTTGCGCCAGATGAAACGCGAAGCCAAGGCCCTGGAGATTACCCGCGGCGCTGATCCTACGCAGCCGCGTACCTTCCGCGAGCACGGCGGTTCTACTTGGTACAAGGGCAAAGGGCCGCAGCGGCACGAGCAGGACCCGGCGCGGCGGGAGCACCACGCGGAAGCGGTAGCGGGTGACGATTGAGCCTTCCCGCATTCAAATTCTTTCGTCCGCGCACGATTGAAGAGGCTGTCGAGCATCTGGCCAGGCATTGCGCCAACCTGCAGGTTCTCGCCGGCGGCACCGACCTGCTGCCCTCCATGAAACAACGGCTGTTTGCTCCCGCGTATCTGATGGACATCCGCGGCATCGAGGAGCTGAACGGCATCCACGTGCGGCCCGGCCTGGGTGTGGAGATTGGCGGGCTCACGCCGCTCTCCGTCGTTGAAGATTCGGAGTTGATCCGCCGCGACTACCGCGTGCTGCATGAGGCAGCCAAGACCGTGGCTTCGCCCATCCTGCGTAACATGGGCACGCTGGGAGGCAACATCTGCCTGGACACGCGCTGCGTCTGGTACAACCAATCGCTACAGTGGCGGCGGTCATGCGGCTTCTGCATCAAGAAAGACGGCGACCTGTGCCACGTGGCGCCAGGGGGCAAGAAGTGCTGGGCGGCTTTCTCTGCGGACACGCCGCCGGCTCTGCTTTGCCTAGATGCGGAGCTGGAGATTGCCGGGCCCAGAGGCTTCCGCCGCGTCCCCATCAAAGACTTCTACACCAATATCGGCGACGCGAGAATCAAGCTGGTCCACAATGAGATGCTGACGCGTGTCATTCTTCCCGAAGCTTCTTCGGGTTGGAAGGGAAGCTACTTGAAGCTACGCATCCGCGGCTCGATTGATTATCCGCTGGCCGGAGTGGCCGTAGCCGTCAAGCAGAATGGCGGGCCGATCGAACATGCCCGTGTGGCCATCACTGCGGTCAATCCCGCGCCGCTGCTGGTCGCGGCGGCCGAGCACGCGTTGGTGGGCAAGCACATTGATGAGCATGTGGCTACAGTTGTCGGCGAACTGGCCGCCAAAACCGCGAAACCGCTGACGACATCCGCGCTGACGCCGGAATACCGGCGTGAGGTGGTCAAGGTGTATGCGAAGAGGGCGGTGCTGGCCGCTGGCAGCAATTAGTACTTAGTAGTTAGTATTTAGCTTGACTTTGAATGTTGCCCTCAGTTCGGAGGCAGCCTGCAGCTTTCCGCTAAATACTAAGTACTAATTACTAAATACTGATCCACGCATGCTCATCACTGACTGCCACATCCACATTCAGCCGTACGAAATGTTCAAGGCCGGGCCGCTTGAGGTCATGAAAAAGGCCCGCGGGCGCTTCGACGATATTCTTGAATACTGCCGTTCACCCAAGGCGTTGTTGAAATACCTGGATTCGGTCGGGGTAGAGCGCGCCGTACTGATCAACTACGTTGCGCCGGAGGTCATGGGCTTGACCAGCGGAGTCAACCGGTGGGTGGCGAACTACTGCAAAGAAGATCCCAAGCGGTTGCTTTCGTGCGGCAGCGTCCATCCCCGCCATAGCCGTGATGTCCAGGCAGATGTGGACGAGATTGTGCGCCTGGGTATCCGCCTGATCAAGATTCATCCGCCGCATCAGCTCCTGTATGCCAACGATTACACCAACGGCATCACTGAACTGGCCACGATCTACCGTGCGGCTGAAACCAACGGGATTCCGGTGATGGTGCATACGGGGACGTCGATCTTTCCCGCTGCCCGCAACAAGTTTGGCGATCCGATCTACCTGGACGACGTGGCCGTGGACTTCCCCAAGCTGAAGATCCTGATGGCCCACGGCGGCCGGCCCATCTGGATGCAGACGGCTTTTTTTCTGCTGCGCCGCCATCGCAACGTGCACCTGGATATCAGCGGCATCCCACCCAAACTCCTGCTGAAGTATTTTCCGCGGCTGGAAGAGATCGCTCACAAAACCCTATTTGGGACTGACTGGCCCAGCCCAGGCATTCCTGAGATCGAGCAGAACCTGAGCCAGTTCCGCGCGCTGCCTCTGCCCGAAGAGATCAAGGAGCAGATCCTGAGCAAGACGGCTCTGGAGATTTGGCCGGAGTGATCTTCAGGCGCGCGGCAAGAACTCCCGCAATGGGCACTCTTCACACTTGGGGGTGCTGCGGCAATACTGATTGCCAACGCGGACAATAAGCGCATGCAACTCGTTGTAATGCTGGGCGAGTTCGCTGCGGGGCGCGCGGCTCATGCGGGAGACAGGATGGCGAGGCTCGGCTCCATGCTGGTCAACGCCAACCTGCTCGGGCTGCGCGCCGGTCATCGCTGCTTCCAACAGCAGCCGAATCCCCTCGTACTTGGCCTTGGCGGCAATGATTCGGTGGCGTTCCAGAACGCGGCGTGTGTAGGCATCCACCACAAAGACGGGATGGTTGCCTCCGTATAGCAGGATGGAATCGGCGGTCTCCGGGCCAACACCGTTCAGGGCCAACAGCTCTTCACGAAGCTTCTCGGTGGGCTGGGCGAACATACGGTCGAGCGAACCGCGGTAGTTCTTGTCGAGGAAGCGGATGAAGGTCTTGAGATTCTTCGCTTTCTGACGGAAATATCCCGAAGACCGGACGAGTCCCTCCAGTCGGCGCGCAGGAATCTCGCGCAGCCCTTTTACGCTGAGCACGCGGGCGCGGCGAAGGTTGGCGACGGCCTTTTCCACGTTGCCCCAGTTAGTGTTTTGGGTGAGGTAGGCGCCCACAATTACCTCCAGGCGCGACTGAGCTGGCCACCAGTTCTGCGGACCCCAACGAGTGTAGAGAGCAACGTAGTAACGGACCACCTCAGGAGATCGGGTGATCCGGTGATCGGGTGATCGGGTGATCTGAACCATTGGCGGAAAGAATCCAAAAGGAGTAGCGCAGTGGCCTGGTGGAAAGTTATCAGCCTGGTTGATTATCGCAGAAGACGACTCAGATCACCCGATCACGCGCGATCACCAGATCACCCGATCTACGCCGGGCTGATGTATTGTGCTTCCATATCGCAGGCTTCGCGGCAAGGACGGCAGTAGTAGTGGCCGTCTTCGCAGAGGCGGGCGTCGTAGGGACTCTGGCACAGGCAGCAGTAGCGGGTACACTCGCAGCGTTTTTCTGTGAGGTCGCAGACCACGCATAGAAACTCCTTGGGCATAAACGGAGGTTAGCGCGATTTTTCGGCTGCGGCAATAACACGATAGTGCTGCGCCCAGCGGAGGAGCCCAGGCAGGGGTGGGAACGTGAGCCTGCGCCCTTCATTGACCCCTACAAAACGCGGATGATAACCTACATGGTTCCTCGCGCCTCGACGGCGAATTCTGTCTCTCAATGTCCGGGTTTCGAAAAGGAAAAAGCAGCGTGTCTTCAACAACCGAAAGCCAGACCCTCAGGAAAACCTCGCTCAACTCGCTGCACCGGCGGCTGGGAGCGAAGATGGTCGATTTTGGCGGTTGGGACATGCCTGTCGAATACCCGGCCAGCGGCGGTCTGATGAAAGAGCATCTGGCCGTACGAACCGGCGTGGGCATGTTTGACGTCTCCCACATGGGAGACATCCTGCTCCGCGGCCCGCAGGCGCTCGACGCCGTGCAGTGGATCAGCATGAATGATGCGTCCAAGCTGCAGGCGGGCCAGGCCCACTACTCCGCGCTGCTCTATCCCGAAGGCACCTTCGTGGACGACGTGATCGTGCACAAACTGGGGCAGAACGACTACCTTCTCGTGATCAACGCCGGCACGCGCGAAAAGGATTACGGCTGGGTGCGCAAGAATGTCCCACGTTTCCGCGGCCACGCCGACGACGTGGGTGATTACTACACCCAGCTTGCCATCCAGGGCCCCAAGGCGGAAGCCACGCTGCAGAAGCTTACGAATGTTGCTCTGGCCCAGATCAAAAATTACTGGTTCACGCACGGTACGGTATGTGGTCTGCCTAACACGCTGATGGCCCGCACCGGTTACACCGCGGAAGACGGGTTTGAGATTTATGTCCCCTCGGATGTGCCGACCAGCGAACGCGTCTGGAACGAAGTGATGGAGGCGGGCAAGGAGTTTGACATCCTGCCCTGTGGACTGGGCGCCCGCAACACGCTGCGATTGGAAGGCCGTATGGCCCTGTATGGCCACGAGATTTCCGATTCCATTAACGTCTGGGAGGCGGGTCTAGACCGGTTCTGTAAGATGGACAAGGGCGAATTCATAGGCCGGGCGGCGCTGGAAAGAGCGCGGGCACAAGGACTGAAGCGTACGTTGGTCGGCCTGGAAGCAATCGATCGCGGAATTCCTCGCGACGGATACAAGGTCTTTGACGTTGCCGGCAGTGAGATAGGCTACGTCACCAGCGGATCGTACGCGCCGTTCTTAAAGAAGAGCATTGCGCTGGCTTACGTACCTCTGTCGCAATCGGAACTCGGTCATGAAGTGTTCGTGGAAATTCGCGATCAAAAGGTAAAGTGCAAAGTGGTGCCGACACCGTTTTACAAGCGCCCCAAAAGGGCGTAGAGAGCGAGAGATGAAGTGCGAAGAGAGCGCTGTTCCGCGCGAACGTAGCACGAGGGCGCAACAGTGGCTGTGGAGCCCTAGAAAAGAAGACAAACGAATGGCATATCCGAAGGATTACAAATACACAAAAGAGCACGAATGGATTCAGGTCAATGGCAACGCCGGCACGGTCGGCATTACCGATCACGCGCAGGAGTCGCTCGGCGACATTGTTTTCGTCGAGCTGCCCAAGGTAGGTACGCAGTTGCAGGCAGGCAAGAGCTTCGGCACGGTAGAGTCAGTGAAGGCCGTCTCGGAGCTCTATTCGCCGGCCTCGGGCAAGGTGACGGCGGTAAACGAAGCTTTGAACCAGTCCCCGGAGGAAATCAACAAGGATGCGCACTCAGCCTGGATGATCAAGATCGAGCTCGCGAATCCTGCCGAGGCGAATACTCTGCTCTCGGCGGACGACTACGAGAAATATGTGGCGGAGGAAAAGTAAAGCCTACCACGGAGACACAGAGGCACGACAAAAATTGAGTAATTGGGTAAGTTGGTAATTGTGTAATTGAAAGACTTGCGCAGTATGTCCGCTGGTTCTTCAATTACCCAATTACGAAATTACTCAATTACCAATTCACCTATGCGCTATCTTCCCAAATCGCCCGCCGACCGCCAGCACATGCTGCGTGAGATAGGCTGCAAGTCGATCGACGATCTTTTCGCGCCCATCCCCGCTGAATACCGGCTCAACCGCGATCTCAAGACACCACGGCAAATGGCCGAGTCTGAGGTCATTGATTATTTCCGCGAGCGTGCGGATGGCAACGGCACCGGATATGCTGTTTTCCTAGGCGCCGGCGCATACCATCATTACCGGCCGGTGGTGATTGACTCGCTCATTTCGCGAGGAGAGTTCTTTACTGCGTACACCCCGTACCAGGCGGAGATCGCCCAGGGAACGTTGCAGGCCATCTTCGAATTCCAGACAATGATCTGCGAGCTAACCGGCATGGAGCTGGCCAACGCTTCCATGTATGACGGTTCCACCGGCGCGGCCGAAGCGTTGCTGATGGCCTGCCGGGTCACTGGCAGGAAGTCGGCTGTGGTAGCGAGAACCGTGCATCCGGAGTACCGAGAAGTCATACGGACCTACACCCAGCATCAAGGGTTGCCCATTGTCGAGTGTGGCTTCCTGGAAAGCGGCCGCGTGGATGCAGCGGAGCTGGAGAAGAAGATCAATGACGACACGGCTTGTGTGCTGATTCAGTCGCCAAACTTCTTTGGGACGGTCGAAGACGTTGCCGCCCTAGCGGAGATGGTGCACAAGAAGGGCGCGCTCCTAGTAGTGTCGATTGCCGAAGCGCTGTCGCTGGGGATCGTGAGGGCCCCGGCCGAAGCGGATATTGTTTCCATGGAGTCGCAGTCTTTCGGTGTCCCGTTGGGCTTCGGGGGGCCGTATGCCGGCGTGCTCGCAACCAAGGAACGGTTCGTCCGCCAGATGCCCGGGCGGCTGGTCGGCGAGACGCGGGACAGGGACGGAAAGCGCGGCTTCGTGCTCACGCTCTCCACGCGCGAGCAACACATACGCCGCGAGAAGGCGACATCGAACATCTGTACCAATCAAGCGCTCATTGCCACCATGGCAACGATTTACATGACCATCTATGGACGCGAAGGATTGAGAGAACTGGCCACACAAAACCTGGCTAAAGCTGTTTACGCAGCTAGCGAGTTCGCCAAGAAAGCGAAGGTTCTGTTTCAAGGCACGCCGCGTTTCAATGAATTCGTGGTCCAGACCAAGGAAGAGCCACACCGTATTAACGACCGCTTACTCGAGAAGAAGACGATCGGTGGATTCCCCTTGAGCAAGTTCTATCCCGAGCTGGGTAACGCTGCGTTATGGTGCTGCACTGAGTTGAACACGAAAGAGCAAATCGACGCCGCCGTCCAGGCGGTGGGTCAATGAGCGATAAGGACGTCAAGAAAGCTACCCGTCACACCAATCAGAATGAAGGATTGATCTTCGAGTGTTCTTCGCCGGGCAAGAAAGGCTACCGGCTGCCGCCCCTCGACGTGCCTGCAGTCGACCCTCAAAAAGCCCTCGGCCCTGCGGCGCGGCAAGACTTGGGCAACATGCCCGAGGTCAGTGAGATGGAGATCATCCGCCACTTTACCCGAATCTCCACCTGGAATTACGCCATTGATCTGGGTATGTATCCTCTGGGCTCATGCACCATGAAGTACAACGCGCGCGTGAACGAGGTAGTTGCGCGGCTGCAGGGATTAGCGGAGGCGCATCCTTACCAGCCGGAAAGAATTTCGCAGGGCGCCCTGCGCATTATGAAGACGCTGGCTGACTGCTTGTTGGACATAACGGGTATGGAGGCCATCACGCTCCAACCTGCGGCAGGCGCGCACGGCGAGATGACGGGCATCCAGTTGATGCACGCGTATCTGCGGTCCAAGGGCAACCCGCGCAAGAAAATCCTGATTCCGGATTCGGCCCATGGCACCAACCCGGCGACAGCCGCTATCTGCGGTTATGCAGTCGAGAATTTGAAATCCAATTCACACGGCACGGTGGACATCGGCGCGCTCGCCAGCCAGATGAACGAAGACGTTGCCGGGCTGATGCTCACCAATCCCAATACCCTGGGCATCTTCGAACAGGAGATCCATAAGATCGCTGACGTTCTGCACCAGAAAGGCGGCCTGCTCTACATGGACGGGGCCAACATGAACGCGCTGGTGGGCAAAACGCGGCCCGGCGATTTCGGTGTGGACGTGATGCACCTCAATTTGCACAAAACCTTCTCCACGCCGCACGGGGGCGGCGGGCCGGGTTCCGGGCCGGTAGCCTGCAAGAAGACTCTGGAGCCGTTTCTTCCCAAGCCGGTAATCGTGGAAAAGCCGGGCGGGATGCTGGGCTTCGACTACGACCGGCCGCGCTCAGTCGGACGCGTGCGCATGTTTTACGGCAACTTTGGCATGCACGTGCGCGCGCTGGCATACATCATGGCCAACGGATACGATGGCCTGCTCCAGACCACCGAGGACGCGGTGCTGAATGCCAATTACATCCGCAAGAAGCTGGAGGAGGACTTCGACCTGCCTTACAAGAGCCCGTCCATGCACGAAGTTGTGTTCAGCGACCGCATGCAAGCGCAGAAGGGCGTAAAGACCGGCGACATGGCCAAGCGTCTGATCGACTACGGCTTCCATCCCTATACTGTTTCTTTCCCCTTGATCGTGCCCGGAGCGCTGATGATCGAGCCCACGGAGAGCGAGTCCTTGGAGGAACTGGATCTCTTCATCGACGCTATGAAAGCGATTGCCCGCGAAGCGGAGGAAGATCCTGAACTGATAAGAAACGCGCCCCACAGCACGCGCGTCTCACGCTTGGACGAGACCGCCGCGGCCCGCAAGCCGGTGTTGCGGTGGAAGCCGGCGCAAGTCAAGAGTGCCGGCAAGTGAACTTAAAATCTCTTTAGAATCTCTATGCAAGGCCCCAAGCTTCCCGCCGCAAAAACCCTTATCTTCTGCCCTTCCTTAGCTTCCTTTGTCATGAATCTCGGGTGAAACAGTTAAGAAAAGTTAAACCGGCCGAAGGTAACTGTTGCGGTGTCTTAAGGTTCAGGTACACTCTTCAATACCATGTCATCTTTCAAGTATTTCCTGGCCGGTGTTTTTCTGGTTGTGCTGGCGGCCCCATCGGGATGGTCACAAGCGGCTCCCGCAGCCAATGCCGACTCCGTGCTGATGCGCACGCTGCAACAGGAGTTGGACCGGGCCATGTCGTCCCTCGCCAAGGCGGACCCGGCGCCCTACTTCATCAGCTATTCCGCGAATGAAGAAAGCGGCGTGGTAATTGTCGGGAGCCAGGGGGCCATCGTTGCCGACGCCAGTCGTCATGAACGTTCTGTCGATATCTCGGTTCGCGTAGGCGGCCGCGATCTGGACAACACCCATGGCGAAAACCGCTTTAACGCCATCACCACCGCTTCTCTTCCGCTCGATGACAAGGCCGATGCCATCGCTCGAGTCCTTTGGCTGAACACCGACCACATGTACAAGAAGGCCGCTCAGACCTATCTGGAAGTCAAGACTCGAACCAAGGTGCGGGCGCAGGAGGAAGATTCCTCGCCCGACTTCACTGCGGAAAAACCGGAAGTTCGCGTGGGCAAGGCCGC
>DATDGY010000146.1:0-47920 GCA_036521855.1 Candidatus Angelobacter sp. | reverse complement strand
GGACGTCTCTACGGCGGATGCCTTTCGCTGCTTGCGGCATCGCTTGGTACGCCCTTCGAGATCGAGACTGAAGAAACCATTTTGTTCTTGGAGGATGTCGGCGAGAAGCCGTACCAGATCGACCGCATGCTGATGCAGTTGCTTCTTGCCGGCAAACTCGAGGGCGTGCGCGGTATGATCTTCGGCGAGATGCTGGATTGCGTTCAGCCTGGCGGACAGAGCTACACATTGCAGCAGGTCATCCAGCGCGTGCTGGCCGCTTACAAGGTGCCGATCGTATACGGCCTCAAGTCCGGACACGTTTCCGCCGGCAACATCACGCTTCCGCTGGGCGTGCAGGCGGAGCTGACGGCGGACGATTCAGGCACACAACTGAAGATATTGGAAGCGGCGACCGTTATCCTTTAATCTTGCATCGTGGAACAACAACACGTACATCTGATCGGCGTTTGCGGCACGGCCATGGCCTCACTGGCAGGCTTGCTGCGGCAGCGCGGCTTTAAGGTCACTGGGTCGGACGCCGCGGCGTATCCGCCCATGTCGGACTTCCTGGCCTCGATGGCGAGTCCCGTGTCCCAGCCCTACGCGGAAGCCAATCTCAAGCCGCGTCCGGATTGGGTGGTCGTGGGCAACGCCATTTCTCGAGGCAATGTCGAACTGGAGTACGTGCTCGACGAACGGATTCCCTTCCGCTCCCTGCCCGATACGCTCTACGATTTCTTTCTGCGCACACGCGAGCCGATTGTGGTGGCGGGAACGCATGGCAAGACCACCACTACCGCCATGCTGGCCTGGATCTTTCAGGCGGCCGGCAAAGACCCGTCTTATCTGATTGGCGGGATTGCCGAGAATTTCGGCGGCAGCTTCGCGCTGCGCCAGGGCAAGCACTTCATTTTGGAAGGCGATGAGTACGACACCGCCTTCTTCGACAAAGGCCCCAAGTTCCTCCACTATTTTCCGCAGGCGGTCATTCTGACTTCGGTCGAGTTCGATCACGCCGATATTTACGCTGACCTGGATGCGGTGAAGCTCGCATTCAAGCGGCTGATCAACCTGGTTCCGCGCCGCGGCAAGATCATTGCCTACGATGCCGACGCTAACGTGGACGAATGTCTTACCAAAGCTTTCAGTCCGATTGAGCGTTACGGGCTAAGAGAAGGCTCGCATTGGCGAATCACGAATCTTCAGCTTGCGCCGGGACGGACCACTTGGTCTGTCCAGCGCGAAGGACAGCCGTGGGCCGATTTTGAGTTTGCGCTGGCCGGCGAGTACAACGTGGTCAATGCCACCGGCGCCGCTGCCATCGCCGCCCACTACGGGATTGAACCTGCGACGATCGCCGAGGCCCTGAAGACATTCAAGAGCGTGAAGCGCCGGTTGGAAGTGACGGCGGAGATCGACGGCATCACCATCGTCGACGATTTCGCGCATCATCCCACCGCCATCGCCGCGTCCTTGAAGGCGCTGCGCACTCGCTATCCCTCGGCGCGCCTCTGGGCCATCTTTGAGCCGCGATCCAACACGCTGCGCAGAAAAGTTCTGCAAAAAGACCTGGTCGCGAGCCTGGCGCTGGCCGACCAGGTGGTGATCACCAGCATCTTCAAGCCGGAAGCCGTACCGGAGAATGAACGGCTGACCACCTCCTCAGTGGTCAACGCGCTCAAGAGGAATGGCGGACGCGCGCGCGAGCTGGCCGATGCCGATGCTATCGTCACCGCCGTGGCGCCGGAACTCCAGAGCGGCGACGTCGTGGCCATTCTCTCCAACGGCGGCTTCGGCGGCATCTATGAAAAACTTCCGCGCAAGCTGGAAGAGTTGCGCGGTGCGCGGCGCCCCTGATGCGAACGAGGCTGCGAACGATGATCCGCACCGTTCTCGGCGCGTTTCGCTCAATTCTGGCCTTGCTCTTCTGGGTGGTCACGGTTCCCTTCGCCGCCCTCATCGCTTTTCCCTGGACCTTCATCACCGGCAAAGTCAACTTTCTCTACCGCGTGGGCATGGGGCTGGCCTTCGCTGGCCCGCGTGTCGCCGGCGCCCGCGTAAAGATTGTCGGATTGGACAAGATTGACCAGTCAGGAACCTACATCTTCATGTCCAACCACGTTTCCAACCTCGACCCGCCGATTTTGTGTCCGCTGATTCCCCGGCGGACATCGATTCTGGCCAAGAAGGTAATCTGGCGCATCCCAATTCTGGGTCCGGCCCTGACTCTGGCGGAGATTGTGCCGGTAGACCGCGCGAACCGCGAGTCGGCCATTCAGAGTATTCGCCGCGCCGGTGAGGTCATGCGCCACGGCATCAACGTGACCTTGTTTCCCGAAGGCACCCGCTCGCGCGATGGACGGCTGCAGCCCTTCAAGAAAGGCCCATTCCACTTGGCGGCCGAGACCGGAGTGCCGATTGTGCCTATCACTATTCTCGGGACTTACGAGATGATGCCCAAGGGAAACCTGATCGTCAGGAGCGGAACCGCAACTCTGGTCTTTCATCCGCCGATAGATCCCAAACAATTCTCTTCTCGCGAAGAGCTGACGCAAGCGGTCTGGGACAAGATCAACAGCGCGCTGCCGGAAGAGAGAAGGTAGCCGCAGATTTGCGCAGATAAACGCAGATCAAGTCGTTTGCTTCACCCGGAACCGACAAGGCAAGCACGTCCTGTCGCATTTAAGGCGTCCTGCCAAGAACGTCTTGCCGGATCAGCGTTCATCTGCGTTCATCTGCGGCTCATTCCCTTTTGTCGTTACACCACCGTCATCTTCTGCCTCAATTCACCGGTGAACAAGCTCTTGGGAATCATGGCGTGGACGCCGCGTACGATGTCCACCACCTGGGTCACGCGGAAGCTCACGGCGATGCTGCACAGGCCGTAGGCATCGAGATCGGTGATCCCGGCACGGGCCGACAGGAACTTGATGGCGTTGCGCGCCGCCATCTGCATGGCCACGTTCAGGTCTTTGTCCATGCCCAGAAGGATCCAGTGGGTGGAAGTTTCGGCGATCGGCCAGGCGAAGTTCTTCTGTTTGTGCAACACCACCTGGATGCGCAGCTCCTGGAAGCGCGTCTCCAGGGCGGTGAGCGAGATCTCGCCGTCGCCCTGGACGGCATGGGCATCGCCGGTGTAGATGAGCGCGCCCGGCTTCCACACCGGAATGAAGAGCGTGGCGCCTTCGCAGATCTCGCTAAGATCGACGTTTCCGGCGTGCGGTCCCGGAGGCACTGAGTTGGTTACGCCGGGACTCAGCGGCGGATAGTAGCCATCCGGCGGCGCCACACCCAGCGTTCCCGGGAATGGCTTGAGCGGAACGTTGATGTTGGGCGCAAATTGCGCGTTCATCTTCTTGAGGTCGAGGTCCATGTATTTGACCTGGCCCTGGGGAAAGTCAGCCGCCAACAGGCCCGTTCCCAGCGCTCCGGGATTGTTGAAAACCGCGCCCCAGGTAAACGGCCGTACGCGTTTGTAGCGGATTTCCAGAACGTCGCCGGCTTCGGCGCCGTTCACCGCGACGGGCCCGATGATGGAGTGCGGCCCCTTGCCGGGATTGTCCTTTCTTAGTTGCGCCAGCTTGTCAATAGGCACGCCCGGCTGCATCTGGTTCATGAAGTGCGACCAGGTGTTTACATAGCTCAAGGTATCGCCGGAATCGATCTTGAGGATGGGCGCCAGATTCGTGTCGTACACGCCCAGGTGCACGGTCTGATCGTTGGACTCGACCACGTGCACATGGCCCTCGTCGCCTCCCTTGTGAGTATGGCTACTTTTGGACTGCGTGTCCTTGTTCTGCTCGCCTGCGTTCTGCTCGCTTGTGTTTGCGGCAAATGCGAGATTCGTGAACCAGGGCCCCACAGCCGCCAGAGCGCCCATGAAGCTGCTGGCGCGCAAAAGCGTGCGGCGCGACCGGCCGCGCGCACTGAGGTAGCCGTCGAGGTCCTCCTGGCTCATTTCATCCATGTGCAGCAGGCGGTCGGACGCGTGCCGGGTCCAGGCTGCGTCTTTGATGTCCTCGCGCAGCACGCCGGTGCCTTTTTCGTCGCCGCAGCCGAAGAGGTTGCCACAATCATGGTGGTGCGCGTGCGGCTCCATTGCCTGGGCATCGTCGTGGACATGATCGTTATGTTCCGGCATCTCGCTCCCTCCTCCTCGAGTCGCATTCAAACTACGGGTGTGACAGCACACCAGCGTGCGCCATCACGATTCGGCCGGATTCTACTCTTCCCCAGACGAATCACATAATAAGAAATTGAAATGAATGGGAAAAGCGACGAACTGCCTCTAGCGCAGTGCCGGCTCGGCAGAGATGGAGTTCTGGGTGATGTTGATCTCGATGTCCCCCTCCTGGCCTTTTTGTACCGTAGGCCCGGAGTACGTGTGACTGGCGCCCTGCGCGTCACTGAACTGGATCTTCAGGGCGCCATTGTCCGTGGGCTTGATGACGTAATTGAAGGTCTTGCCCGGCGCCAGAGAATCCACCCCGAACGTCGCCCCTGGGTAGTCCACGACGATGGTGGAGAGCGGCTGCGAACTGGTGTTGACCAGCCGGACGTGTATTACGCGCGAGCGGCAGCCCACGGCCGCCAGGAGCAGAACAAACGCCGCAACGACTTTGCGAAAGCTCATTTCTTCTCGATGACCCGGGCGCTGAGCACCACACCGTTGCGATTGTCGTGCAGCTTCAATGGGAAAACCAGGATGTTCCAATTCCAGCGGTCCCTCTTCGTTGGCAAATGGGGCAAACCGCGGAAGCTGCGGTCCACGTAGGTCTCGCGGGTATCGGCCACGGTGCGGATGATGTCCTTCCATTCCCCGCCCAATTCGGGGAATTCTTCGAACCGGTTCTTGCCGGCAAACCAGGACGATTTCTTCTCGTGGAGCCGGGCAAAGTATTCATTCACGAATTGCCAGTTGCCTTCACGGTCCAGGATTTCCAGCACCACGTCATCGCCCATGGCCATGGCGATGCGCGAATAGAAGAATGCCCGCGCATTCACCACCACCGGTTTGCCTCGCCGCTTGGCCTCGAACGAGCGCAGGGCGCCCAACAGATCGTCTACGGAACTGTAGCCTTTCAGCAGGTGCATGTCTTCCACGCCGCCGAACTTTCGCTCCAGCGTAGCGGACAGAATGATGATGGGCACTTCCGGGCGCTTGTCGCGCAGCGACTGTGCCACCTCGGTGCCAAACTTGCCGGCGCCCAGCTGATAGTCCAGCACGGCAATATCGATTCCCCCCAGGTGGCTCTCCGCCTCCTCCACGGAGGCCGAGGTCACAGCTTCATAGCCGTGGCTGCGCAGAATGGCCGCGCGCAGGATCAGATTGTCCTGGCGGTCGTCCAAGAGCAGCACCCGGATCGGTTTCCTTGCCTCGGCCTTGCCGGTTTCCATTCAACTCCTTACCCCGGTGATGATGGCGTCCATACTTGCCCGGAAGCTTACCCTTGCGCCATACAGGTCTTTCCCGATGAACCACCGTCATTATTCCTGCTCGTGCTTGCTGCGCCTGGAACCACCACCGCGCATCGCCCGAGCGAGCTCCGGAAGCTTGGCAAACAGGGCCACGCTGCGCCGCCATTGTTTGTGATCGAAGGCCGGGGAGCCGCTGACCATCGAGCCGGGCGGGATGTCGCCGTGGGTACCGCTCTGCGCGGTCACGATCACTCGATCACCGATCTTGCAATGTCCGGCTACGCCCACCTGCCCGGCCAGGATCACGTTGCTGCCCACCTCGGTCGATCCGGCCAGACCCACCTGGGCACACAGCATGGAATTCTCGCCAACGCTGCAGTTGTGCGCCACGTGAGTAAGGTTGTCAATCTTGGTGTTGCTGCCGATGCGGGTTTCGCCCAGGCTGGCGCGATCGATACAGCAGTTGGCCTGGATCTCCACGCCGTCTTCGATGACCACCTTGCCCGTCTGAGGGATCTTGTACCACCGGCCCTGATCATCCTTGGCAAAGCCGAAACCGTCTGAACCGATCACTACTCCGTTGTGGAGCAGGACGTTGTTTCCGATCTCGGAATTCTCCCGCACGGCGACGTGGGAATGGGCGAAGAAGTTCCGGCCGATTTTGACTCCGCGATAGATCACCACATGCGGCAGCAGCGTGCAGTTTTCAGCGATCTCCACTTGGGCGTCGATGACCACGTGAGCGCCGATGGAGGCGTTGCCGCCAATCCGCGCCGAGGGATCAATCACCGCCGTGGGATGAATGCCTGGCTCATATTTCGGCGCCTGGTAGAACAACTCGAGTGCCCGCGCGTAAGCATATTGCGGGTTCTTGGTGCGCAAGCTGAGCCGGTGGTTCTCGAGCGGCGGAAAGGTCTCGTCCACGATGATCGCCGAAGCCCGCGTAGTACGTGCCGAGGCCGCATACTTGGGATGGGCGATGAAGGTAATCTCGCCCGGGCCGGCGGCGTCGATTGCGGCCACTCCGGTGATCTCCACGTCAGCAGACGGCTCCGGCTCCGGCTCCATCCTGGCGCCCAGCTTGCCGGCAATATCTTTAAGTTTCATGGGTTTTAGTCCTGCGCTTGTTTCTGAACTTTGTTCCTGGAGCTTACGGGTCCTTAGAGACTTGTTTCGCACCCGTGATTGTAAAAGGTATGGCAGGCCGGCGACGGAGCAAAGCATTACTGCTCGGTAAACAGCCTTTCCTGGCCGGTATCCGGCGCAGGCCGGCGGCGCGCTTCCGGACGTCCAATCACGCCCAGCACGCTCATCTCTTCGAGCGCGGCCTTGGGCACAAAGATCCTCTGGATATTGCCCCGGGTGTCGGGAGGAGTGATCAAGTATCCTTCCGGACTGACCTGGGTCAGGTCGTTGGGCATCATTCCTTCCAGGACATCGTTGTCGATAAACCTGAGCCGCACCCACAGGCCTTCGGTGCGTGGGCGGTTGGTAAAGGTCTTGCGTCCCAGGGCAGCCATCTCGCCGAAGTCACGCACAAAGTCCACGTTCTTGACCTCGGCCAGATCGATCAAGACCACCTTGCCGGCGGGATTGAGGAGTTCCAGCTTGCCTTCCACGATGAAGTTCTTGGGCGAGAGGTATCCGCTGACCGAATCGCGGCCCAGCTTGCGAACGATGACCTTCTTGTGTGTAGACGGCATGTGCAAAATTTGATTCTCGCATTGATTGGGGAGGCATCAAAGATGGCATCAGAGGTTCGCGGTGGCCGAGTAGCCAAAGGGTTAGCCTTTGTGATATTGTTTCGAGTTTGTGCACGTCCCTGCTGGAAACGTCTAACTCTTGTATAAAGTGCAACTTACGAAGAACCCAGGAAAGCGGTTCAGTGCTTCCGGCAACCCCGGACGGGCCCTAGTGTGCGTCTGAAACAATGGCCGATTTTATCTACCTGATGGAAACCCGGCTGTCGCCGGACCAGCAGCGCGCCCTGGCGCTGGTCACTGAGGTAGCCCGTGCCCACGAGATGAACGTCTTCCTCACCGGCGGCGCGGTGCGCGACATTATCAGCGGCTTCGTCATCCGTGATCTGGATTTCTCCGTGCAGGGCAACGCTCTGAAGTTGCAAAAGGACTTCGAAAAAGCGGGCGCCGTAACCGAGGCCGTGGACGAAGCCACGCGAACGGTGATGCTGTTGCTGCCCGGCAACGTCCGCGCCGAGGTGACCAGCACCCGCTCGGAACGATACGAGAAGCCGGGCAAGCCGGCCGAGATCACCCCCGGCACTATCTATGACGACATGCGCCGCCGCGACTTCACCGTCAACGCCATGGCGCTCTCCCTCAACCCGGGTTCGCGCGGCCTGCTCACCGACCCCTTCAACGGCATGGCCGACATCGAAGGCAAAGTCCTGCGCATCCTGCACAACTACGCGTTCTACGAGGACCCTTCGCGGCTTATCCGGGCCACGCGGCTGATCACGCGGTTCGATTGGACCCTGGAGGAGCGCACGCAAGCCCGTTTCGCGGCGGCCAAGGAGAACAATTACATTGAAAACATCTCCGACCGCGCGCTGGGACACGAGATCGAACAGCTGGGCCATGAAGAGAAGCCGGTCGAGACCCTGAAAGCGCTGGAAAAAGAAGGCTGGCTGAAAGTCGTGGCCCCGCATCTCTCGCTGGCCAAGGTGGATTCGTCCGGCCTGGGGCACATGTTCAAGATCAAGCAGCAGTTGCAGGAAGTCGGTATGAACCCCGACTCCAGCACGATCGTCATGCACTTCCTCACGCGCAAGCTGAGCGACAAGGATGTCTCCGCCATGCAGCGCCAGATTCCCAACCGGGGCTTTGTCGAGCGCTGGCGCAGTCTGGAAGACGACACCAAGGATTTCGCCAAGCGGCTCATGGCCAAAGATCTGGCCCAGCCTTCGCAGACCTGGAAGTTCCTGATGAAGAGCCGCCCGGAAGCCGTGCTCTTTGCCGCTATCACCACGCGGCCGGCGGCGGTGCAGCAGAAGCTCAAGAATTTCCTCACCAAGTGGCCGCAGCTGCGCCAGAAACTTCCCTTCCCGGAGATGCCGGAGCTGCGCATCACCCCCGAGCATCCTGAATACAAGAAGATCCTGGACGAGGCCTTCCTGCTGCTGATGGATGGCCGGTTGCGTTCGCACAACGAGATCGTCAAGTTTCTTACGCCGTACTCGCCGCCTGAACCGCCTCCGCCGCCGCCTCCGCCTCGTCGCGGACGCGCCGGCAGGAAGGAAGCCGGTCCGGCGGCTCCGGGCGATCACGTTCCCAAGAAACGCGGCCGTAAGCCGAAATCCGCCCTGGCCGCGGCAGCGTCGGCTCCTGGTGTAGCCCCGGCGGCTCCGGGCACACCGGCACCGTCAGCCGCGCCGGGAAAGCCCGTAGCTCCAGCCGTCCCAGGGAAACCTGCACCGGCAGCCAAAGCAGCGCCGGCGGATGCCAAGCCCGCTGCCAAACCGGTGCCGTCGGCCAAGACAAAACCAGCGAAGAAACCTGCACCCGCCAAGAAAGCTCATGCCAAGCCGGCCCATAAGCCCGCCAAGAAGAAGCCTGCCCCGAAAAAGAAGGCTAAAAAGAAGTAGCGCCCGACGGAATCCGTTACAAACGAATTGAGAATGCGCCGCACGCGGGCTGCCTTTCCGATCACCCGATGTCCCGATCTCCCGATTCTTAATAGGTTGCAAACACACCCGCTCTGCCTGACAATGGGACTCCGAGCGCGATGAGCCATCCGCCCGCTCGTTGCGCGATGAATACACTCCTCAAAAAATTCGCAAGAAGGAAGCGGCACCCGAGCCACCCGGTGCAGGCTCCGGTCCCGGAACTGCAGGATGCCCAATTGGCAGCCGTTTACTATGACCAACGCATGGGCGGCGACTTGTACGACTTTCTTCGCGTCAGCCCGTCGCGGGTCTTGTTCGTTCTGCTCGACATTGCCGGACGCATCGAACAGAATCGCGAGATCGTCTCCGCAGCCAAAGATACGTTCCGCTCGACTGGAGCGCAGTTGTTTACCCGGGAAGACGCCAACGAAGCCGACGCCATGGTGGAACTCCACCACCAGTTGAACCGCAACATCCTGAAGACCGCGGGACGTGTCTGTTCCAGTCCGGCCTTTGCCGGTTGTTACAACGAAGACCTGGGCACGGTCTCTTACTTCAACGCCGGGCACACCCCCGGCCTGCTGCGGGACGAAACCCGAGTCATCGAACTTCCCGCCACCGGCTTGCCGTTGGGACTGTTTTCACACGCCACACCCGACGCGTCCATTGTCGCGCTTGAGCCCGGGGATGCCCTGGTGCTGGTGTCTCGGGGAATCGTCGAGGCCACGCGCCGGAGAAAAGAATTTGGATTGGACCATGTGAAGGACAATCTTCAGCGCGCGCAAACCAAAACCGCGCCGGAAATCTGCGACGCCATTCTCGATGAAGTCCGGCAGTTCACGCGCAAGCCGCCACGCCACAATGATGTAACCGTGCTGGCCCTGGCTCGTCAGTCTGCAGCAAAGGTCCTGGCTGCGGCGTCATCAGGATCATGAATTGTTCGCCACTGTCGACTTGATACGCAGAGCACGCGTCCGCTGCAGGACGGAGCCACGCGGCGAAGGCCACGGTGAAAAGCTGGCCGCGACCAAGAGCACTCTCGATCATGACGCCGCGGTTTAGACGAACCTCACACGGGCCTCGTAGGACGGTAAGGCGGGGCATTCTCACTTTTCGTGAGCGACAGCAGAAATAAGCCTGGGCGGCCCGCCCGGTTAGTCGCGATCGGGGCGGGAATCGCGGTCCCTGCGAACCTTCTTCTTTGCCCGTTTGCGCGCCAAGGCTTGCTTCACGCGGCGCTTTTCTCCCGGCTTCAGGTAGTAGGAGTGGCGCTTGACTTCCTTGATGATGTCTTCTGTCTGAACCTTGCGTTTGAAGCGGCGCAACGCGTTTTCGATCGGCTCGCCTTCTTGTAATCGAACTTCTGCCAAATTGACCTCCGTGCCGGCAAAATCAGGCACCCTTAGAGCTTACATCACGTTGAGCAGTTGTGTCGCGTTGTGTCTGGTCGCAATGGCCGAAAGCAGCAATTCCCGGATCATCCGGGAGAGAATCGGTTTGAGCATTCCGGCGCGGGGGCACGCTCTCAAGTCAGGTAGAACACCCGCCGCGCTAACGGTTGCTTCTTTTGCATTCCTGGCAGCGTGTACTGTGGCGAGTGATTGATGCCTGCGCTTGGGCCGCTACACGTTCTTTTTCTTTGACGAACTCATGGGCTTGCTGGGGTGCAAGGTCTTTCGTCTGAAAACGGGATTGCACAGCTTCGCGCTGAAGTCCTTCCCACTTTGCTTTCAAACGTTGATATTCGGGACAGATATTCCTTGCCATGGTTGGCCACCTCGCGCAGAACGCCTCATTCAATCTGGGCTAAAGCCCAGAATCTACTTTCTCGCAAACGCGGCCTAAAGGGCCGCTCTTCCACCGCAACCTGACTGCGCCGGCCCTAAAAGCTATTGATCACAACCCGTCCCCGGATCTGGCCCTGGCGCATCTGGCCGAAGATCTCGTTCACTTTGTGGAGGCCACTGGTCTCGATCAGGCAGCGAATCTTGCCGGCGGCGGCGAGGTCCAGAGTCTCGCGCAAGTCGTTGCGGGTACCGGTGGCGACCGATCGGATCTTGATCTCCCGCATCAGGATGGCCGGGAAGGAAAGGTCTTCCGGAGGCAAGCCCACCACCATCAGGGTCCCCGCCGAGCGCACGGCATAGAAGGCCTGGTTGTAGGCGGCTTTTGCGGAAGAAGTTACGATGGCCGCGTGCACCCCGCCCAGGCCGCGCAAGGCCTTGAGAACATCGTCGGTCGCGGCGTTGATAACCTGGCCGGCGCCCAGTTGCTGCGCCAACTCGAGTTTGTCGGCGGCAATATCCACGGCGATCACCGTGGCTCCGAACGTCTTGGCTACCTGTACGGCGAGATGGCCCAACCCTCCGATTCCGAACACCGCCACCCGCTGTCCGGGTTGAACGCTGGCAAGCTTGACCGCGCGATATACGGTGACGCCGGCGCAGAATAGAGGCGCTGCTTCGGCCGGCTCCAGAGCGTCAGGGACTCTGATGACGTGGCTGGCCTTGGCCTTGATGAATTCGGCATAGCCGCCGTCGACGCTCGCCCCGGTGACGGCCTGGTTCGGACAAAGGTTCTCCAGGCCCTCCTGGCACAGCTCGCACGCGCCGCAGCTCCAATGCAGCCAGGCCACGCCCACGCGGTCACCGATCTGGAGGTCCCGCACCTGGTCGCCCCGCTTTACTACCCGGCCCACGACTTCATGCCCGGGGATGAGCGGCTTCTTGATCATCCGCTTGAGCTGCGGCCAATCGCCGTCGGCAATACTGAGATCGGAATGGCACACGCCACACGCCTCAACTTTGATAAGGACATCGCCGGCATCGGGAACGGGAACGTCCACGTCCTCGACCACCAGGGGCTGCTTGAACTCATGTATTACTGCTGCTTTCATGGGTCTCCTCGTGAGAGCGTATCTTTAAACAAGCAATTGGCAATTCGCGCGCAGCCAGAAGGGTTTACTGCCCGTCGCGTGCGAGGAACGTCGGGCTACACCTCGCCGCCAGCGTCTACCAGCTCAACTTCATCCAGCACACAGATACCTTTTCCCCCGGCATACAAGAACCCGACCAAGATTCTCTCCTGGTCGACAAGTTCGCATTGCACAATTTCAACCGGTGTTCCAGCCGATATTGCATCGCCCGGTGAAATCTCAACGTCCCGTTTGATCCGTGCCGGCAGCGGTAGGGGTCGTCCGAGTTCATAGGCCTGGCTCCTGTTACCGGGCACGTAAAAAACAGCTTTTCCTGATTCGAAGTCTTGCTCTGAAGCGGATCTGCCCATATTTGCAGGAACACTGTACCACTTCCGACATTGCCGTTTGCGTTCATGACATACGGACCCAGCGTTTGAGCTGCAGCTTTCCGATCACCCGATCACCGGATCACCCGATCTCGATATGCCCCAATCTTGAGTTACACTCAACTCATGCGCGTCCTGGGGATCGACTGTGGAAGCGAGTACACGGGGTACGGCGTGGTGGAGGAGTTCAGCGCCGCGCGCGACCGGAGGCTGGTATGCTGCGCCCACGGCGCCATTCGGCTCAGGCCGCGCGATGCCATGGCACTCAAACTCCAGCAGATTTTTTCTTCACTCTCCCACATCATTGCCGAGCACCAGCCGCAAATGGTGGCGATCGAGGAAGTTTTTTACGCCGTCAACGTGAAAACCGCGCTCAAGCTGGGACAGGTGCGGGGCGTGGCCATGCTGGCCGCTTCCTCGGCCGGCCTGGAAGTCGCCGAATACTCGCCGCTTTCCATCAAATCGGCGGTGGTGGGCTACGGCCGGGCGGAGAAGCACCAGGTCCAGCAGATGGTGATGCGGCTTTTGCATCTGGACTCGCCGCCGCAACCCGCCGACGCCGCCGATGCCCTGGCCATCGCTATTTGCCATATACATACCGCTTCGACGCGGTTGCGACAGCAGGCGGTGACGTCATGACGTTCCGATCGCTGCACGTCCTATTCTTGTTGCTGACGACGCTAACGCTTGCGGTTCCTGCCCAGAACCCCAACCCGGCGGAGAACCCCGCCCTCCCGACCGTGAGCTTCGATTGCCTCTGGGAGGCGGCCACGCCCCAGGAGTACACCGTCACGGCGCGCTCCACCGGCAGCGCCCGCTATGTCTCCAGCAATCCCGTCCGGACGTCCGAGGACCGCGCCCAGGACCCGGACTATACCAAGGAGTTCACCCTGTCTTCAGGCGGCAGCGCCAACGTCTTTGCATGGACTGCCCAGGCTAGGTACTTCGACGGCGACTTTGACTACAAGAAGCATGCCGTCGCCGATACCGGCAGGAAGATTCTGACCTTCGCTGACCCAACCCGGCATTTTCAGACTACCTATAATTGGTCGGATAACCCGGCGATCGATCAGCTCACGCGTTTCTTCCAGGGCGTTTCCTCGACCATTGAGCACGGGCGCAAGCTGGAGTTTCTGCATCGCTACGACAAGCTGGGGCTGGAAGCGCAGTTGAAGGCCATGGAAGACGAGGCGCAGAGCCGCTATCTGGCCGAGCTGCAGATTATTGCGCCGGTCCTGGAGAGCATTGCCGGCGACTCGTCGGTAATGAATATCGCCCGGCAACGGGCCCGGCGTCTGCTGCAGCGAGCCAAGGCTGAGGCTGCTAACGGCATTAAGACAAACCAATAAGTCTTAACAATAAGAAACTTACCTCTTACACGGCCTTGAGGTATAGCATAGAAGTAGCAGGTAAGGAGTGCGTTATGCTGCGATATCTCAAAGTGCTCCTGATTTCGTTTGTGGCGCTGGGCTTGTTCTTTGCCGCGCCTCTCTCCCACGGCCAGGATACTGTCACCGGTTCCCACGCCCGTATCGTCCATATCAGCTACGTCGAAGGCACGGTGCAGCTCGATGGCGAGCGTGCCACCATGAACAGCCCCATCAAGGAAGGCAGCCGGCTGGTGACGGGATCGGATGGCGTTGCCGAGGTGCAATTTGAAGATAGCGCCGCCATTCGCCTGGCATCGGACACCGAGATTACGTTCTCGCAACTGGCGCGTTTGAGCTCCGGCGAAGCCATTACCCGCGTGGACCTGGACGAGGGCGAGGGGGAATTCCTGATTCCGGCCAGCTCCGCCGGGCAGTTCGCCGTGAACGCCCGCAGCAAGAACATTTTGTTCGCACAGCCGGGACGTTATCGAATTCTCAGCACAACCGCCAGCCCGCTCGAAATCGCTGTGTGGAAGGGCGAAGCCGGGGTGCGCGACCGGGAAAGCGGCCTGGCAGTGAGAGTGCAGAAGAATGAGACGTTCACGCTGAACCCGGACGATCCCGGACAATACGATCTGGAAAAGGCTTTGGTGGCCGATGATCTGGACCAGTGGAGCAACCAGCGCGATCAGGATCTGAGCACGGCTCTGAGTAGCACCTACACGAATCCCAATACCAGCGTCTACTCCAGCCCTTACGTCTCCAATGGCGGGGGTTATTATTCGCAGCCATACCTGTATGGCGGTGTCAATTATGGCGTCAATGCTTTCGGTCCCTGCCCTTATGGGTTAGGGTTTGGTGGCTGGCAACCCTTCTGGCTTGCCTCGTCAGGGTGCTTCAATTCCGGGTTTTTCTTCGGGTCACCCTTTTTCTTCGGGTCGCCCTTTTTCTTCGGGTCGCCGGTGGTTGTGGTTGTGCCGCCGGTGCAGCCGCGGCGCCCGCCGTTCATTCATCCGCCTACGCCTCCCGTAGTGGCGAAGGGCGAGCCGGTTCCCGCGCCGGTGAAACCCGGAATACGCAGTTTCCGTTTCGACGGTGGCCGCCAGCGCATCTTCAACGAAGACAATCTGCAACGCAGCGCGACCTCGGGCGAGGCTGTGAAACCTGGAGGGACTGGCCCGGAGACTCCGGCAACGCCGACAGGCGAGCTGGTTGCGCCGGGGCAGCGATCCGTCAGCAGAGGTCCCGTGGTACAGCCCCACGTGATGCCGGCCTCGCCGCCTCCACCTGCGACGCACACTTCCGCGCCACCGGCGACGCACGCTTCCGGACCATCGCGATCGTACTCACCGCCACCGTCTTCGCGCGGGTTTTCAGGCCCCTCGATGTCTGCGCCGCATTCAAGTCCCAGTTCGAGCGGGAGACACAGGTAAGTTATCGAACCGCGGTGCGTCGGGGCGAGAGCCGGCCCAGGGCGGCTGATTGGGTTATTGGGTCATTGTTCCAAGGTTCGAAATATAGCCGCCATCTGTTCGAGCGAGAGCGCCTCAGCCCGCGCATCCGCGCGAATGCCGGATGACTTCAAGGCAGCCCGGACTGCGGCTTCCGCGTAGCTCCTCTTCAAGTTGTTAACCAGCGTCTTGCGCTTCATGGCAAAAGCCGTCTTCAGAAAGCGAATGAATTCTCCCGGCCGCACCTGAAGCTCATGAAAGCGCGGCGCGATGGTCAGGCGCAACACGCTGGAATGGACCTTGGGCGCAGGCGCGAACGCTCCCGGCGGCAGCGTGAACAGCTTTTCCACCCTCGCATAGAGCTGGGCCGTGGCGGAAAGCAGACCGTAGTCGCGCGATCCCGGCCTGGCGGCGACGCGCTCCGCCACCTCGCGCTGCACCATGATCACGATCAACTCGAACTGGTCGTGAAACTCGAACAGGCGCAGCAGTATGTCCGAGGTGATGTAGTAGGGCAGGTTGCCGATGACGCGCGCGCGCGAGGGCTTGAGCGGCCGCAGGTCGCTCAGCGGCCCGATCGTCCGGCTGAGCACAGTTCGGAAATCAATGCTGAGTACGTCGCCTTCCAGGATCTCGATACGGGGATCGCGCGAGTACCGGTAGCGCAGTTCGGTGGCCAGCATGCGGTCCAGTTCAATGGCAATCAACCGTCCCGCACGCGCCGCCAGCAGTTGCGTGAGAGCGCCCTTGCCGGGACCGATCTCCACCACCAGGGCCTGCGAGATGTCGCCGAGGGCGTCCACGATCTTCTCCGCCGCGCGCCGATCCGCCAGGAAATTCTGCCCCAGTTTCGGTTTATTGGTCCCGCGCAAAATTGACCCCGTTTCTTTTGGCGATTTAGACTTTTTGAGACGGCGCGCTGCAACCGGTTTACCGTCGTGACGATCCCTGTGGGGAGGCACCATGAACATCGCTTTCGCCGCCTCTGAGTGCGTTCCTTTTTCGAAGACTGGCGGCCTCGCCGATGTTGTAGGCGCACTGCCCAAATCCCTGGCCGAACTGGGCCACAATGTCTCCGTCTACCTGCCCAAATATAAGACGCGCATAGAAGCCACCCACGGCCATGCCAAGGTGCTTCTCCCCAGCGTCACCATCCCCTTTGACGATCAATACCGCTTTTGTTCAGTGTTGGACGGAGGCAAGCAGTCCGGCGTGCAATTCTACTTTATCGACTACCCGCCTTTCTTCGGACGCGAAGCTCTCTACGGCACTTCGGCGGGCGACTATCCTGACAACGCGGAACGCTTCGCGCTGTATTCCCGAGCCGTGCTGGAGGCCGCAAAAATCCTGGGGGTGCCCCAGATCCTTCATTGCCATGATTGGCAGTCGGCCCTGGTTCCGGTATTGTTGCGCACCAGCTACGCCCAGGACCCTGTCTTTCGCGGTACGCGTACGGTCTTCACCATCCACAACATCGGCTACCAGGGGCTCTTCCCGCCGGATACGCTGCCGCTGCTGATGCTGCCTTGGGACCTGCTGGCCATCGACAAGATGGAGTTCTGGGGCAAAGTGAATTTTTTGAAGGGGGCTTTGGTGTTTTCCGACCACGTCACCACGGTCAGCCGGAAATATAGCCAGGAGATACAGACGTCGGAATACGGCTTCGGCCTCGATGGCGTATTGCGCGCCCGCTCCGCAGCCGTGAGCGGCATCCTCAACGGTGTGGATTACAGCGAGTGGAGCCCGGAGCGGGACAAGCTCATCGTCCGGCAATACTCCGCCGATCATCCTCAGGGCAAGATTGAATGCAAATACGATCTGCTGCGTCAGTTCGGGTTGAGCAAGGCCAACGTTGAGTTGCCGGTGATCGGCATTGTCTCCCGCTTCGCCGCGCAAAAAGGCTTCGACCTGATCGCCGAGATTGCCGATGATCTCGCGCGCCTGCCCCTGGTCATCACCGCCCTCGGCACTGGCGACAAGGAATATCAGGACCTTTTCCTGAAACTCAATCGCCAGTTCCCGGAAAAATTTGCCGTGAAGATCGCTTATGACAACGCAATGGCCCACAAGATCGAGGCCGGCGCCGATATGTTCCTGATGCCCTCGCGCTACGAACCCAGCGGCTTGAACCAGATGTACAGCCTGAAATACGGAACCGTGCCGATCGTCCGCGCTACCGGCGGATTGGACGACAGCATTGAGCCCTGGGATCCGAAAACGGGCACGGGCACTGGCTTCAAATTCTCGAGTTATATCGGGTCGGCGCTGCTGGCGTCGATCCAGGAAGCGCTCAAGGCCTTCCAGAACAAAGCGGCATGGAAGAAGCTGATGCTCAATGGCATGAGGAAAGATTTTTCGTGGACGGCTTCAGCTAAGGAGTACGTGAAGATCTATGAGCGCCTGGTCCCGCTCAAGCCCGCGGCGACGGAGAAAGCGGTGGAGTTGAGCCGGGCGTGATCTCTTGCCGAGTGGAGCCGCGTCTCTTTCTGAAATCTCGAGCGAAGGGAGAAACCCCTATCGCTGGTCGCAATCTGCCGGCTCGCGTTGGGCCCTCAGCGTCATTGCGATAGCGATCCCTCACCCGCAAAATCCTGCGGGTTCGGGATTGCAGAAAAAACGCCGCATGGTCAAGCAGTGCGTTTACGCCTCGCGAAATACCAATACACAGGCACGCCGGCGAGGATCACCAGCGTCCCGATGAAGGAATTGCGCCGATTCTGCATGAACGTGAAATAGATCAATACCGTAGAGACGGCAAGGAACAGCGCCGGCACCACCGGATATCCCAGGGCGCGATATGGTCGCGGCGCATTCGGCTCACGGTATCGGAAGACAAAGATGGTGCTGGCGGCGGTCGTGTAGAAAAGCCATTCGGCGAAGATAGCGAGGGAGAAAAAGTCTTTGAACGCTCCGCCGCCCAGGAGAAGGATGATGGCCATCACCGCTTGCACCACAATCGCCGCCGAGGGCGTATGAAAGCGGGGATGGACCTCCGCCAGGGCTTTGAAGAAATATCCGTCGCGGGCCACGGCGAAAGGTATACGGCCACCGCTCATGATCGTGCCGTTGAGGGTCACGAACATGGAGAGGGCCATGCCCGCCGATACCAGGAGCGCGCCCCAGCGGCCAATGGCAATCTGCGTCGCTGCCGCTGCCGGCACCGGTGAAGCGGCCACAGCCGAGGCCGGCATCACGAACTGGACCGCTGCGTTCACGCCCATGTAGAGCACGGCTACGATAGCCACGCCGGCGACCAAGGCCACGGGAATGTTGCGCCCAGGGTTCTTGACCTCGCCGCCGACCATGTTGAGGTCGGCCCAGCCGTCGTAGGCCCAGAGCGCGGCCACCAGCGCCAGCATGAAGCCGGCCATCCCGCCTTTGGCGCCGAGAAACGTCGTCCCGAAGTTGGCCCAACTTCCTGAAGCCGCGCTGAAGCCAGCCACAATGATCACGGCAATCATGGCTACTTTCAGTGCGGTGAACGCGAGCTGAAAATCGCCGGCCTTGCGCACGCCGATATAGTTGAGCCCGGAAATCAGGATGGTCGCACCAACGGCGACCAGATGCCCCCAAGTGATCATCCAGCTACTTCCCATGCTGAAGATGGGATGAGGCAGGAAGCCGAACACGGGAAAGTTTCCCAACACGCGCACCAACCCGCTGGTGATGGTGGCGATCGACGCCGGCTTGGCGATCAGAAACCACGTCCAGGCATCAAGGAAGCCTGGCAGAGGACCATAAGCATCGCGAATATAAACGTATTCGCCACCGGACCAGGGCTTAATGGCCCCGAGCTCAGCGTAGGTCACAGCGCCGAAAAACGAGAGCAGGCCGCCGACGATCCAGGCCAGATAAACCAGTCGCGCCGAGCCCACGTCTTCCATCATCTCCTTGGGAACCAGAAAGATTCCGCTGCCGATAATGGTGCCCACGACAATCGCGGTGGCGTGCCAGACGTTCAGCTCGCGCAGCAGGTCGGGCGCTTTCGCTTGTTCAGTGGCTGGCATCGGCCTCCATGTGTTTCGCTGTCGGGTCGCCGGCAATCAGACTGGCCAGATAGCCCACGACAAAAGTGGTTGTGGCCCCGAAGGTCACGTACCAGGTCCAGGCAACCTGGGTTTCCGCCCAGAGATAGATGTTCAGAGCCAGTCCCGTGAGCATACCAAGGATGGTCCCGGTCTGCGTGGCCCGGCGGGTGAGAAGACCCAGAAGAAACACACCCAGCAGGCCGCCGTAGGCTACCGAAGCGATGGTCAATCCGGTCTCTAGCACCTTTCTGCTGTGACGAGAAGCCAGCGCCAGAGCGAAGAGCACCACGCCCCAAACCACGGTCGCGACTCGCGAAAGCTTGAGCCGCGCTCGCTCGGAGGTCTGCGGACGCAAGCGTGTGTAGAAATCGATCATCGTAGTCGAGGAAAGCGAGTTCAGCGCTGCGCTCAGATTGGACATGGCCGCAGCCAGGATGGCGGCGATCAGCAATCCCGACATGCCGCGTGGCAGGTGATCAACAATGAATGCAGGAAACACATAATCCAGCGTCGGAAAAGGACTCGTCGGAGGATGAAGCCGGTAGAAAAACCACAGTCCGGCGCCCATCAGGAGAAACAGCGAGAATTGCGCCAGGATGACCAAGCCGCTGGAGAGCAGGGCCACTTTGGAGTCTCGCTCATTGCGCGCGGAGAGCAGGCGCTGCACCATGAGCTGGTCCGTCCCGTGGCTGGCGGTGTTGAGGAACATGCCGCCGATCAAGCCCGCCCAGAAGGTATAGGTCTTGAAGAAATCCAGGGAGAAGTCGAACACGCGCAGTTTTCCGGCTTCAGCGGCGGCGGAGTGGATGGCGGGCCATCCGCCGGGAACCAGGTGCGTCAGCGTGATGAATCCGGCGATGGTCCCACCGACGTAGATGACCATCTGCACCACGTCGGTCCAGATAACCGCTGCCATGCCGCCTTCGAAGGTGTAAATCAGAGTGAGCAGCATCACAATTGCGATTGACCCCACCTCGCTGGTCCCGAGCGCCACCAGGATGACGATGGAAACGGCCCACACGCGCACGCCTTCGGCCGCGGCGCGCGTGACCAGGAAGACCGCGGAGGTAATCCGGTGCAGCGCTGTCCCGAACCGCCGGTCGATCAACTGGTAGGCGGTGAACATCTCACCGCGAAAATATTGGGGGATGAACAGGAGGGTGATGACTACTCTTCCTGCCAGGTAGCCGAAGACCAATTGCAAGAAGCCGAAGTTGCCACCATAGGCAATGCCCGGCGTGCCGATTACGGTAAGCGTGCTGGTTTCCGCGGCGACAATGGACAGCGCAATCGCCCACCAGGGAATATTGCGGCCGGCCAGAAAGTAATCGCGCAACGATTTCTGTGATTTTCGGAACCTGAGCCCGAAGAGCGTGATGGCGATCAGATAGACCGCAATGATGAAGACATCGAGGGCGTGCAATCGCATGAAGGGGTTCCGACCGTCCAGTCACCGTGCGCGGAACCATTATTCGGCAAAAAACGTGCCGGGCAACAACAAAAATTGTGGGAAGATGAAATGACTCAACATGGCCCTGTATCTGGGAATCGATGCCGGAGGCACCAAGACCGACTGCGCCGTGAGCAACGGCGCGGAACTGCTGGGTCAGGCGAGCGGCGCAAGCTGCAAGCTGGCGCGGGTAGGCCGGCAAAAGGCCCGCGAGCACCTGCAGTCCGTGATCCAGCAGGCCTGCGAGGCGGCGCGCGTGCTGCCGCATGACGTTCAGCATGTATGCATCGGCATGGCCGGAGCTTCGCTGCCGGAGGCTGTCCAATGGGCGCAGGCAACGGTCCGCGAAATCGCCCCGGGATCCACCATTTACGTGGCCGGCGACCACATCATCGCTCATCGTGCCGCCTTCGGCACATCGCACGGAGTGCTGGTGATTGCCGGGACCGGCTCCATTGCTTTCGGACGCAATCCCGAGGGCCAGACCGCCCGCGCCGGCGGCTGGGGACCGAACGTTTCTGATGAAGGCTCGGCTTTCTGGGTGGGCCGCGAAGCAGTCGTCGCCGCGCTCCGCGCTTACGACGTGGGGGGCAGCAACGGGTTGCTCCCGGTGATCGCCCAGGCCTGGAAGGTCGCGCCGGAAGAGGTGGTCCGTCTGGCCAATGCCGCTGAGCCGCAATTCGCCGATCTGGCCGTCGCGGTGACGGCGGCGGCGGAGAACGGCGAGCCCGGAGCGCGAGTCATCACCGGCCGCGCCGGAGAAGCGCTGGCCTGGCTCGGAGGGGCCGTCATCCGCAGGCTGTGGCCGAAGGGCGCCCTGGTGCCTGTGGCCGTGGCCGGCGGCGTGCTGCAAGGTTCGGCGCAAGTGCGGCAGGCGTTTAAGGAAGCCATGCGCGCCGAGCATCCGCAGGCTGCCATCAGCTTTGCTTTTGTGCGTCCGGTGCTGGGCGCGCTTGAGATCGCTGCCCAGCGCGGACGCGGGTGACGGCCGGCCCGTGCCCACTCAACCGCCCAGCCCGAAGATGGAAGATTCATCCGCATCCAACGCAAAGAAACCCGCTCTTCCCCCGGACGCGCCACTCGACCGGCTGATCCATGATTCTTCAGCGGAGATTCTGGGCGCCGTGGCTTCCGACCCGCGCCTTACCGAAGACTTGGCGCTGGCCCTGCTCAAACGCCGCGACCTCCCCCGCGAAGCGCTGGAGTTGCTGCACAAGCACAAATCCCTGGCCAAGCTGCGCAAGGTGCAGATGGCGATCGTGATGCATCCGCACACGCCCCGGCACATCACGCTTCCCACCATCCGCCATCTCTATGCCTTTGAGCTGATGCAGGTGGCGTTGCAGCCGTCGGTTGCCGCCGACGTCAAGCATGCGGCCGAGGAAGTGCTGATCGCCAGACTGGATACAATTTCTTCCGGCGAACGCTTCACCCTGGCCAAGCGAAGCTCGGGACGCGTGGCCGCCGCGCTGCTTCTCGACCACGAGGAGCGCGTGGTCCAAGCGGCCCTGGCCAATCCGCAGATGACGGAATTGTGGATCGTCAAGGCGCTCAAGGCGGCCGCTGGGACGGAGCTCCTGGCCCCCGCCGTCTGCCGCCATCAGAAGTGGCTGTATCGCCACGACGTCAAGGCCGCTTTGCTCGCCAACGCTCACACTCCATTCGCCCGCGTCGCGCAGTTCGCCGCCGAGCTTCCCCGCAGTGTGTTGCGCGAGCTCCTGCGCAACGCGCGCCTGGCGCCCACGGTGAAGGCCCACCTGAAGACGGTGTTGGAAAAGAAATCCAAGTGACAACCGGGCAATCGAATTACTTATGTGTGGACTGCTTGCGGACAGCATAGTGCAGCCGCACCACACCGTCGGGAAACTTCTTGCACAAGATCAGGTCCAGCGGGATGGTACGATGGCGCGGCGCAACCAGCGGAATACCTTCGCCGATCAATTTCGGGATCACATGGATGATGAACTCGTCGATTTCGCCTTCATCGAGAAACGAGGCGATGATGCCGGCGCCGCCCATGATCCAGATGTTTTTTCCCTTTTTTGCGCGCAGGCCCGCCGCGAACGTCTTGATCGGTTCGTTGATAAACTTGATCCCCTCTGGCGCTGCTGATTGCGGCGGCGTACGCGTGAAAACATAGTTCTTGACTTTCGTGTCGAACGCCGCTGCGCTCACGCCTTGCTCTTGAAAACGGATCGCCAAATCGCACGTTTTCCTGCCCCATAGGACCGTGTCGATCGATCGGTAGAATGCACCCATGCCGTAGTTCCCCTTGGGGCGCGGGCGGTCGAGCCAATCGAATGAGCCGTCCCTCCGGGCGATGAAGCCATCGGCACTCGTGGCGATGTAGACAATGATGCGACGCTTGTGGGCCATAGCGAGCCAGCCAGCAATCTTAATCCTAACCCAAAAACTTTCTCGGATTCGGTCACAAGGATCTAGCGTTCGGTCCAAACTACCACAGGACCGGCAGGCCCAAAAAGCCTTTCCGCCAAACGCCCAATGAGCTCTTCAGGGGCCGATTCCGTCAGTTGCTCGCCGCTGACTGACGGCCTGCCAAAAATTCCAGGATCGCACGCTGGGTCGGCCCCGCCTGGTCGGTGGTGAAGATGTGGCTGGCGCCCCTGAGCATCACCAGCTTGGCTCCGGGAATTTTCTCCGCAATCAGCTTCCCGTTACCCGCGGGCACCAATCGGTCAGACTCCCCATGAATCACCAAGGTCGGCGCGGCGATTTGTGAAAGGCGGCTATAGGCCTCCCAGGCCAGGATTCCCTGCAACTGTGCCGTGTATGCGGCAGGGTGCGGAAACCACGGCCGGCGCACTTCCATATCTTCTTCGATCAGCTTTTGTGGAGTGGATGGATGATAAATAAACGGCTGTGCCGCCCGGGCGGCTTCCTCGCGAGTCATGTTGCCGCGGTTCATAAGCATTTGCGTAGCTTCCGCCTCCGCCCGCACTGCATGGGGCCCGCCTGGAGCCGTGCAGCCCAGAATCAGCGACCGCACCCGCTGCGGATATTGCAGCGCGAACTCCTGCGCGATCATGCCGCCCATGGAGATGCCGAACACGTGGGCGCTTTCTACCTTCGCGGCATCGAGTACGGCAGCGGCATCGGACGCCATCACGGGGATGGGATAGGGGCCGGCCGGCATCTCGCTCTCGCCCACGCCACGGTTGTCCAATGCGATGGTCCGGTATTTTTCAGCCAGGACCGGCCGTGTGCGATACCACGCCTTCGAGGGGTACCCCAGACCCATAATGAGCAGCAAGGGCGGCCCATTTCCGGCCTCATCCCAGTAAATCTTCGCCCCCTGATTCGTCACGAATGCCATGAAAGCTCCTCGTTTTTCTGAATGCCGTTCATTCTAGAGTGAGCTCTCCTGCTGGGCAAGTTGAGAGCTCTTGGAATGGACGCAGCCCCTTGGTCCGGACAGCCATCTAAGGCTGGTTAGGGGTATTTGCGGTGGTAGGAGCTTTGCCAGGTGCCTGGTAGGAAAAGCTGAGTTCATCTGCGCAGACCTCATGGCCCGTTTGACGGATGGTTCTATGCGATCTCATTGGCCAGGGCGCGTGGCGCTGAGCGCAGGAGTGATGGTCTGTGCCTTGGGCGCAGTTGTGCTTGTTGGCTGGCACGTCCACTGGACTCTGCTGATACAGGTTTTTCCCGCTCTGGCGCCGATGCATCACACCACGGCCCTTAGCTTTTTGCTGTCCGGCATAGCGTTGGTTCTGGCCGCCAGCGGCCGGAGGCGAGCCGCCGCGATCTGCGCCGCGCTGCCGCTCCTGCTCGCAGCCACGATATGCCTGGAATATGCCGCGCACGCCGACTTCGGTATCGACCGCCTGCTGGGGAGCGAGTACATCAAAGTGCGGACCACCAATCCCGGGAGAATGTCGCCGGTTAGCGCCATCTGTTTTATCAGCTTGAACGCGTCCCTGTTGGCGATGTCGAGTCTCAAGCTGTCGCGGCGCCTTCTGACGATTCTTGCGGCCGTGGCATCCGCGGTGGTGGCCGTAGGAGCCGTGAGCGTACTGGCCTTCTTGCTGGGCCACGCGGACGCATACGGGTGGGGCCACATTACGCGTATTTCTATGGACTCGGCCGCCGGCTTTGTTCTGCTCGGCGCGGGGGTGCTGGCGCTGGCCGGGCGGGAAAAATCCGCGAGTCAAGAGGAATGGCTGCCCCTGAGCGCAGGCCTGGGCTTGGCGGCCGCCGTTCTTGGAATCTGGCAAGCACTCATGCAGCACACGGGAGAAGAAGGTATCCGGCTGCTCTCGGGCATCATCTTGGCCGGGGGCCTGCTGATGGCGGTTTTGGTCGCGCTGCTGCTGCATGCGGCGCAACAGGCACGACGACGCAGCCGAGAGCTGCGCCAGAGCACAGAGGGCTTCCGCAGAGTGTTTGAGGAAAGCCCCGCCGGTCTGGCCTTGGTGGAGAAGGACGGCCAGATCGTCAAGGCCAACTCCGCATTGTGCCGGATGGTTGGGTATTCCGAAGCCGAACTTACCGGAATGTCGTTCCGTGAGATCACTCATCCCGACGATCCCAGTATGGATGCGAACCTGAGAGAGCGCCTTTTCAACGAGCACAGCCCAATATACGAGATGGAGACGCGATACCTGAAGAAAACCGGCGAGATCGTGTGGGCCAGAGTAACCGCTTCCGTGATTCACAATTCTGAAGGTGATCCGCTGTACGGATTGGCCACGATCGAAGACATCACGGAGCGGAGACGCGCCGAAGCGGAGTTGGACCTGGGCAACAAAATCATCGCCCACATGAAAGAGGGAGTCTGCCTGGTTCGCCTTGAAGACAGGGTCATTGTTCACGCCAATCCCAAGTTCGCGAGAATGTTCGGTTACGAACCCGAAGAACTGGTGGGCAAGTACATCGCCGTGTTGAATGCCGCCGGCGACTCTGAGAAAGTGGCGCAAGCGATCGGAGAGGAGGTCACGCGTTCCGGCGCGTGGAGTGGAGAGTTGCTGAAACGCCGCAAAGACGGGACCACGCTGCTGTGCGCGGTGAGCATTGCCACATTCCGGCATCCTGAATTTGGATTGGTCGGGGTTGCGATCCATCGAGATATCACCAAGCGCAAGCGCGCCGAACAGCGACTGCGCGACCAGGCCGCGCTCCTCAACCTTGCCCACGACGCCATCATTGTGCGCGATATGAACTACAAGATCACCTTCTGGAATCGCGGCGCGACGGAAGTCTATGGATGGACCGCCGAGCAGGCCCAGGGCCGTGACATCCGCGACATTATCCCCACGAAGTTCCCGACTGCATGCAATGCAATCGAGGCTGTGCTCGAGAAACAGGAAGGCTGGGAAGGCGAATTGGAGCATACCACGCGCGATGGCCGCACAATTGTCATGGCCAGCCGCTGGTCGCTCCTCAGGGATGAACAGAACAAACCCTGGGCGATCCTGCAAATCAATCGCGACGTGACCGCACGCAAACGATCTGAAGAGCACCGGCGTGGCCTGAGCGAACGGCTCTCTCTGGTCACACGCGTTGCCTCCATCGGCGTCTGGGACTGGGACCTGCGCTCGGACTCGGCCACCTGGGATGAAACGCTCTACCAAATGTTCGGTATCCAGAATTTCGGTCCCATGTCCTATGCACAATGGGCCCGCTGGGTGCACCCCGAGGATCTCCCCAGAACAGAAGCCTTGTTGCAGCGCGCCATTCGGACAAGGACGCAATACTCCGCCGAATTCCGGATCATTCGGCCTGACGGTTCCTTGCGGCACATCTCCGCGGCTGCGGGAGTCGTCCTGGATGAGGATAGCAATGTGATTCGCCTGGTGGGAACCGCCGTGGACGTCACCGACCGCAAACGGATGGAAGCACAGATCGAGTCCGGCAAGGAGCAGATGGTCGCCTCCGCCCGGCTTTCCGCTCTGGGCATGATGGCCGGCGGCATCGCTCATGAGATCAACAATCCTCTTGGCATCATCCATGCCCTGGCCAGCGATCTGGTGGAGATGGTGGAGGTAGAAGACGCTGCGCCGCCGCAGGTGGTACTGCGAAACAGCATTCGCATCCGTGAAACCGCCGATCGCATCGCCAGAATCGTCAAGAGCCTGCGCCAGATTTCGCGAGAGGGGTCGCGCGACACATTACATCCTGTCCCGGTCAGCAAGATTCTCGAAGATACGCTGGAGATCTGCCGCGAACGTTTTCGAGCCCACTCGGTGAAGCTGTTCCTTCCCGAGGCGATTCCCGAGTTCATGGTTTCCTGCCGCGAGGTGCAGATTGCGCAGGTCCTGCTCAATCTTTTGCAGAACGCATTTGACGCGGTCGCCGAACTTCCCGGGGAACGCTGGGTGCGGTTGGAGGTAGCGACCGGTGACGATGCGGTCGTGATTTCAGTCACGGACAGCGGGCCCGGCATACCTCCTGAACTTCGCTCACGCATTATGGAACCATTCTTTACTACGAAAGCAGTCGGCAAAGGCACAGGACTTGGCCTGAGCCTGTCAAAAACCATCGCCGAGGAACATGGTGGAAAGCTGGTTTACGGCCCGGACCAGGGTCGCACTCGTTTTTCCCTGACGCTTCCTTTGGCCAGACAAGCCGAGGCCGTATGGAACTAAGAAAGGCAACGGTTCTACTCGTGGAAGATGAGCCTTTTCTGCGCGAGGTGATGGGCGCGTGGCTCAGGCGCTCGGCCGGACGGGTGATCCATGCCGAAAATGGAGCCGATGCGTTGCGCGCCGTGACTGCCAACAAGATCGACCTCATCATCTCCGATGTCCGAATGCCGGTGATGGACGGCATCGACATGCTCAAGCGAATCAACCAACGGGCAGTGCGCAAGCCGGGCGTGATTTTAATTACCGGTTTCAGCGATCTCTCCCTGCGCCAAGCCCTGGACATGGGCGCAGAAGCCGTCCTGGAAAAGCCAATCCGGCGCGAAGAACTCCTGCATACCATGCAGCGCAGCCTGGCTGAAGCCGACGAACTCTGGCGGAAACGTCCCGCCGCCGCGCCCAGCATGAAACTGAACGCCAGTTTCTCGAGCCTGGCTGCGGCGCTCGAAAAGAAAAGGATTGCCTTTGGCCGGCGGGGCTTTTGCATTACGTCGGCGGGCGGATTGCATGAGGGGCCGGTAAAATTCGCGGTAGATTTCAAGGCTGACCGTCGCCTCCTGTCGGGAGATGGCCTGGTTCGCTGGATCGCACCCGAAGAAGGGCAGGCGGGAATTGAGATCACCCACGTGGATGACGCCAGCCGCGCCTGGGTAGTTGATCTGGTGAGACAAAGCAGACCTCTTCCCTTTATCCCCGGCTCAACCGGGGCAGCAGATGTTTCCGGTCTCAGGGCCGCCTGACCGGGCTTTCCTGTCCTCACCAAGAGAAAACGCCATCCCTGGCTTCCCTGAGCGGAGCGCATAAAGACCGCATCCCGCATATTCGATTGACAGGGGCGGAGTCGAAGGGCCCCGAGAATGTTTCGAGTTTGAATGTCGCGTCAAGGCATTCTCTTGAAACGACATCGAGAGAATTCTCTGAATCAGCATGGCACCGGACAAACCTTCGGGATCCTTCGACTCGACCTCCGTCGCCTTGCTCCCTCGGGCTCACTCACTCAGGAAGCCCAGGGTTAAAAAGGTTCTCAAGAAACCAGCCTCGTTCGTTTCATCAAGAGCGGAGCCCTGCACACGCCATCGCAAACCTCACCAACCGAACCGGGACGGCAATCTCAGCGTTTCGTTGCATTCGTCGTCGATGGAGCTGGCGATCCTTCGTGCTTCCCGGCAACTTCCCCAGACTTGGCGCCGGCATCCGCTGGACCGACATCGGCATACTCGGGCAGATTCATACCCTGCAGGTATTTATCGAACCAGCCGACAATATGTTCCAGCCTCTCCACGCGATGCCACGGCTGCCCGGAGCGCGAGAGCTCGTGCGACTCGCCGGGGAAGCGCACCATGATCACCGGACGCTTCAGGTACTTGAGGGCGCGGAACATCTCCTCGCCGCCGGCGCCCGGAGGCGTGCGATAGTCGGCCTCACCCAGGATCAACATCAGCGGCGTGTGCACGTTCTTGATGTAGGTGATCGGCGAGCGGTTCACATAGTCCTGGGGATCGTCGAAGGGCGGCGCTTTGAACCAGGAAGCCTGGTAGAGCGTGAAGTCCGCCGAGTACCACCAGTCCGCCCAACTGGCTATGTCGCGCTGCGAGACTGCCGCGGCAAAGCGGTCGGTGTGGCCGATCACCCAGTTGGTCAGCAGGCCGCCGCCGCTGCCGCCGGTCACGCCCAGCCGCTTGGGATCGACGTACCCGCGCTTCAGCACTTCGTCCACCCCGAGCATGAGATCTTTGAAGTCGTCGCCGGGATAGTGATACTGGATGATGTTGCCGAACTCCTGCCCGTACGATGTGCTGCCCCGCGGATTGGGATAGAGCACCACATAACTCTTGGCCGCCATCCACTGAAACTCATGATCAAAGACGTAGCCATACGCCGCGTGCGGACCTCCATGGATATTGAGGATGAGGGGATATTTTTTCGCCGGATCGAAGTCCGGCGGCTTCTGGATCCAGGCTTCCACCTTCTTGCCGTCGAAACTTGTGTACCAGATCTCTTCCGGCTCGGTCAGGTTGAGCTGGGAGAAGAGCTTCTCATTGATATGTGTGATCTGCTTGGGCACGCCGGAAGACGCGCGGTCGATCACAAACAGGTCGCCGATGTTGGTGGGCGTGGAAATCACGGCCACCAACTTTGATCCGTCCTCCGTGGCGCGATAGTTCTCGACCGCCTGGTTGCCGCGCGTGATCTCCGTGGGCTTGCCGGATGCAGCGTCGAACTGCACCAGGTTGGCCTTCCCCTCCCGCGCCGAGACGGTGATCAGGCCCTTGCCATCCGGGGTCCAGATCACGCGCCCCCCGCCGCCGGCGCGCGGCGCTCCCTGATCGCCGCCCACGCCGCTGCACACGTCGTAGTCATAGGCAGTGGTAAGGTTGCGCGGCCTGGCGCCTGCCGCCAGCTCCATCACCCAGAGATCGGGCTGGGTATAGGACTGCACCGGCTCGTTGAGCGAAGCACAGAAGGCCAGGAGCTTGCCGTCGGGGCTGAGCGATTCCGCGCGCGGCGCCATGTTGATGGTCAACACCTTTTGCAACTCCTCGCCCGATACGGCTATCGAGTAGACGTTGGTGTGCGGCAACTCATAAGAAGGATCGTCCACCTGCGAAGTCAGGAAGTAGATGCGGCGAGAATCGTTGGCCCACATGATTCCCTGTTCCGAGTACTTGCCGCTGGTAAGCTGGCGCGGCGTGACGATATCTTCCGAGCTTTGCGGCGCAGCCACGACCCAGATGTGCTGGGGATGCTTGGGATCGAGATAGCCGCCGCCGTTGATGCGATACACCGAACGCGTGATCACGCGCACGTCGCTCTCGCGCTCTGCGTCAGCGCCGCCCGGCGCCCCAGCCGCTGCGGCTTCCGGCTTGTCTTTGTCGTTGGACTTGTCTTCTGTCTTGTCTCCGGGCTTGGCCTTGGCATCGCGCTTGCGCAGCTTGGCCAGGTCTTCCGGAGAAGTATCGCTGGAGAAGGCGATCATCTTGCTGTCCGGCGACCACACCGGCCCGCCCGCGCCGCGAGGCAGATCGGTAAACTTCCACGATTCACCGCCGCTCATAGGCAGCATGTAAAGCTGCGGCCCCGGAGGGCGTCCCGGTCCGGCGGCTCCCGCGCTCCCCGGCGCCCCGCTCGGCTCGGGGGCGCGCACGAAGACCAGCCATTTGCCGTCAGGCGACCAGCGTGGTGAAGAATCGTGCTTGCCGTCGGTGATGCGCCGCGCCGGCTCGTCGCCGCGCGTGGAAACGCTCCAGATGGAGGTGTCATATCCATCTTTCTTTTCGCTGACCGAGACCTTCACGAAGGCCACGCGGGTTCCGTCGGGTGAGATCTGCGGATCGCCAATCCAGTTGAACTGGAAGATGTCCTTCTCGGTGATGGACCGCTTCTGGGCCACGGCGGCAGCCGCCGCAGCCACAACCACAACGACTCCAAGACAACGCAGGACACGATTCATATCGGCTCCTCGAAAGTGCGAACGAATTCTACAGCAGGCGGGGCAAAATCCACCACGCGACAGATCGGGTGATCTGGTGATCGGGTGATCCGGTGATCTGAAACCCGGAAAACCTTACCGCGGATTCACGCGGATGTACGCGGATAGGAACCCAGCGATAAGGGGGTTTGGTCTTCCGAGCACGGCAACCCGTCCCGGCTGGCCGTGATGTCGCTGCGATCCCGACGCTCGCAGCGATCTCTTGTTCTTGGTTTTCCGATCACCCGATCACCAGATCGCCTGATCACCCGATCTCTTCTGATCCGCGTATATCCGCGTGAATCCGCGGTAAAGCTTTTTTCGGGTTTCAGATCACCCGATCACCCGATCTCCCGATCACCCGATCTTTCTTAAACCCACCCACTTTCTTAAAAACCTGCTCTGATTCTAAAGGGTTTAAGCGCAATCACGGCGCGCTGGTTCGTGAGATGTCTGACTAGAACTGCTCGTGCATGTGCCGCGTAAGAGATGCCCCTTTACGGCCGCGTTTGAGGAGGCGCTGCAATACCGAGCGCAGTGAGGTCAGATTCGATAAATAACACTACGTCCGGGAGCGCTCCGTAGTGCACGACGCGAATGCGATCGTTCTTATCAATCACGTACGTCTGGGGCACACCGCCTAGGCCGAACTTCGCCGCGTTCGGATCATCGACCAGGACGATATCTTCCGACGAGAATCCATTCTGCCGAAGCTCCTTTTCGATTTCCGGCACCGTCGAATCCATCGCCGCCAGTAATACTCTGAGTTCCGGATGTGCCTGCCTCAGTTTCGCGAATCCGCTTAGTTCTGAAACACAAGGACCGCACCATGTGGCCCACAAGTCCACCACGGCCGGCTGTCCGCGGAGCGAGGACGCTGTGATTTGTTTCCCAGTGGCGGTCGTAAACGTAAAATCCGGTACCGGCAAATCCACCAATGCAGGTTTGTAATGAACAGCGTCGAAGGTCCGCTTCTGTGCTCCGGCAAGCTCTTTCAGGGCAGCCTCGCGGCTCGGCGTTCCCGTCTTGAGCGACAGCTCCACGAATTTTTCGACGCTTCCCGGCGAACGCAAGGCCGCCTCAAGATAGCTGTTCTTGGCCTTCTCCCATTCCTGCTGCTGTTCCTGAGTGCGGCCGAGAAGGAGGTAGGCTTCCCACGCGCGTCGCCCTTCTAGTAAAGGCGCTGATTTTTCCAGAAAAGCCTCAGCTTCCTTCCACTTCTGTTGTTCTACAAGCGCTCTGCCGCGCCAAAAGTTGATGATCGCTTTTTTCTGATCGTTATCTCCCAAGGATAGTGTCACGATATACATCACTCCGGCATACGATCCGGCGGCGTCAAGATTCGCTTCGGCCTTAGCCAACAATGTGAGGGCCTGATCGAGGTCAACACGCTGTCCCAGTGCCGCACGGCGAATGTAAACAGATGCCATCGTGGCATAGAGATCGGCATCTTGAGGAGTGCGCTTCTGCAAATCCTGGAAAGATTCTTCGGCAGCGCCAACGTCCCCCAGCTCGCTGAAGATTTCCAGACGTTGTTTTTGAACATAGCTGCAGAAGGGATCAGCAGGATAGTTCGCGAGCCATCGCCCCAGCGCCTGTGCGCGCTCGCGCGGGTCCTTGAGGTTTTGCGCGCGCTGCCTTTCCAGAACGCTCATCGCTCCCCAATGTGGAACAACCCGCTCCGCAAGCGCTGCCGTTTGATCTACCAGGGTGCGGGGGAAAGCCTGCTCGTTGTTTATGAGAAATAGCGCTGTCCCTTGCACGTATCCTGCTTTATCGCCGTGTTCTGACAATCCCTTCTGGATCTCCTGCACTAGTTCCGGTGTAGCTGACTTCGCGTCGCTCTGGCGGCGAAACTTGAAAAGCCATTCGTCAGATATGAGATTGCTGCTCCGGACGTCGGCAACATCGATATTGGCTTCGAGGATCGCGAGCGCGCGCTCGTAGTCAGCCGGACGCCTGAGGTCGTCGCTGAAGATCGCTCCCGCGTACCCTTCGGACTGATAGCGAATTCCATCGCTACGCTTCCTGCCATCGCCATCGCAAAAAACCAGATCCCAGTATTGACGGTGGTTGTCGTCCCGTTGTCCGGTGCTATCGTCTCTGACGTACCAGATGGCGTAGTTCCGGAGCGCAAGAGGCACTGTCGCCTTCCAACTGCCGTCACTTTGGCGTTCGAATGCCACCGTGCGGTCCTTGTCCCAGGTATAGGGACTGTCGAACACCAGCCGGAGAGTCAGCGAGTGCGGATCTTTTATCGCCGCTCCCGGCCGGGAGGGAAAGTAGTCGATTTCGAGCGTCTTGGTGCTCTTTTCTGGAATAGATTGAATTGGGCAGGCGGGTGCGACCACCATGGTAGGAGCGGAAGCTTCAGAGCCGGGGGCTGCCTTCGGCGGCGATTGTGCGTCGGCCCGTGGACAGAAAAACAAAACGCAAGCGGCCCAGACTCCAAGGACAGGAGAGAATCTTCTCATAACATCCCTCAGGGACATGATAGTGCAAGCTCACGCAGCAGAGCTGTGCCCGGCGCACTGCAGGACTCCCAGGTATCGGCTCCACGGTCCCACGGTTTCCCGGTATTGGTGGGCCATCACCCTTGAGATTTGGTGCAGATGAGTCAGGTCATGACCTGCCCAGGTCGCCAGCAGCGCTGACAGAGTGACGACTCCGAGGGAGGGATGCCGTCCCCGGCGCTCCAGGTCCTCGGGCCGCAGATTCAGTGCACGCAGTTGGCCCAGGTTTTCTGACCGCACACGGCCAAATTCATCCAATAGCTGCTCCAGCGACTTGCCTTGCATCTCGCGTACGTGTCCCCCACGATCAAACGGCGCAAACGCCTGGGTCTCGCCAAATTCGAGCACAATCTTCACCCGCGGAATCCAATCAGCGCGTTCGGCGTGAATCAAGTGGCCCACGATGTCGAACGCGGTCCAGGTGTTTTCACCTTCATTGCGGAACGTCCACGTTTCCGGCAGGTCACGCAGAAGGGCATTGAGAACAGCGGGGGTGCGAGTGAGAAGCGATACTGTGTCCTGCAAGTTATGTTCCATGGCGCCCCTCAATTCTTGGACAGCACTCTCCAGAAACTCTGATTGTATCTTTTCTCCGTTGTATGACCGTCGCGCCATCTTTCGACTATGCGTCTTATTCAGCAGAGTGTACGACGCCCGGCGGCGCCCCCTAAGGAAGAGAAAAAGCGAAGGCTTACAATATTTGAATGGCAGCCAAGGCTTACCTGTTTCTGTGCCCCAGGATTCTTGTCTGCTTCCTGGCAGCGATTGCTGTTGCCGATCCAGGCAAGATTCCGCCCGGGCTGATAGGAACGTGGAATTACGAATCGCTGACCGCGCTCAAGAATGGCAAGCCGTTTGGTACTGCGCATTTGAAGCCGGGACAAATCTCGACAACGTTCAACGCAGACGGAACCTGGGTGGTCAGGACGACGGTGGGGACGCATGAGTTGAACGGGAGTTACGAGATTCAAGGGCAGGACTTGGATATGAAGTTTTCAGATGGAAAACCCTACAATCACTTCCGTTTCAGTATTGAACACGATGGGAAGATGCTCACCTTAAAGAACAAGAATGAAGTCATCACAGCCAGCCGCGAGTAACAGCAGTTAGCCATTAGCAATTAGCTCGAGACGCCCCAGTCTCGGCTCTGCCGCGAGGGCAGAATGGGCATCGGCAAGCTCTCAAAGCCGTCCAGCAACCGCGCTGGCAAGATCCCTTAACTGCTTCTCCCTTGCCGGAGTGAAATTTCCAAGAGGATCAAGATTGATATAGAAGCGGACTTTGCCCTTGCGGGCATGAAGCGCATGTTGTGCGTCAAAATAAGCTTCGTCTCCGAGGCCCTTGATCGGCGTTGGCGGCCCATAAAACTTGCTCAGCCTGGCGAACAGATCCGCCGCGGCCGAGGGCGAGGGATCAACGTAGGCTCTGAACCAAAGCCTGCTTCCCTCCTTGGATCGATAGTTGCAATCCGTCCCTGTATTGGTGTTTGCAAAAGGTCGGGGAGCGACGCTCTTTTCCGGGGAACCGTAGGCTTGTCCTAAAACCTTGCTCACTTCCTCCGCCGGCAGCAGTGAGCAAAGGTCGGCAGGAGCTTCGCTGGCCCTTGCCGATTGCACTGCGCAGGCGGCCGCGAGGCAAGTTGCAGCGATCAACGAGAGTCTACGCAAGTGAGCCATGGAGCACTCCTCTCCGTCATTGAAATGAGCAACATTCTATCGCAAGGGAGGAAATGGAGGCCAGAGGACAAGTTTTCCGCGTATTCACCTTGCGATGGCGACCAGAGGCAAGATCCATTGTTCGACGCATCGCCGTCCGAGGCGCCGAGCACGTCTTTAATGCAATTGCAAGAAATGCCCATGTGTCCCGTTCTAGACTTGTGCGTGAAGTCCGCAAAGGAGAACTATGCCACTGCGTATGCTCGGCTGTGCGCTGTTACTGGTTGTAGTTGCCGCTTTCAAACTTCCCACCCCTTCGCAAACCGGACAGGACCAGGAAGAAACCACGACCGAGCCGCGTTGGGAATACAAAGTGGTCAGGCTCGATCAGACTCATTGTACTTACGAGCAACCTATGGCCACGGCGTTGAATGACATTGGGCGGAAGGGCTGGGAGCTGATGAGTTACGAACGGCTCTCGCCGGCGTTTCCCAAAGAAGCCGACGGAACGATTCTCATCAAGCCCGCCGCCACCGGCCCGGGCAAGCTGAACAACCCGCAGACGGTAGACTCTTTTCAGGGAACCATGAATCTGAAGATGGCGCAAAGCCCGCAATCGGAATGCCGGCTGCTGTTCAAACGCATATCGCATGCCGCAGTAAAACCGTAGCTACCAAGAAGGAGCCCAAAGATCAAGCCAGACCTGGTCTGCGCGATTCATAATGAGGAACCATGAAAAGACAGTTATCTCACCTGTTGGCAGGGCTAGTCTGCTTAGGCGCTACAGTGGCTGCTCCAGCTCAAGGGCCGCGCACGTCCTCGATTGAAACGATTGCCGGTGCAACAGCCTCCGACCGGGCGGGCAAGGAATTCAGTTTTGGCGCCGTCGCCGGCCTGGCGACGGACGCGGTAGGCAACACTTACTTCACCATCCAACCGCTGAGCCAGGTGTTCCGCCTGGGAACGGACGGCCGTGTTACTGCATACGCTGGCAACGGGGTGCGCGGCGAAAGTATTGATGGTCCGGCCGTGGCTTCGCCGCTGGCAAGTCCTTCGTCTCTGGCGGCGGACTCGACCGGCAACCTTTTCATCGCTAGCGCAAGCGGTCTTCTCCGAGTGGATGCCGTCAGCGGCTTGCTTTCCGTGGTGTTCAAGACGCCGCGTGGTCGGCGCGCATCCGCGGGCGAAACCTTCAGCATTGATGCAATGGCGGTCGGGCCAGACGGGCTTCTCTATATCAGCGATGGCCGCGATCATCGCATCAAAAGCTATTCCCCGGCCTCCGGCGTCGTGACTATCGTGGCTGGAAATGGAGAGCTGGGGCCAACCCAACCGGGCTCGGCGGCGACTTCAACTCCCTTGATGTATCCAAGAGCCCTCGCCGTGGCGCCGGACGGTACAGTTTATTTTTGCACGCAAGAGCCGGCGGTCTTTCGCATCCGCCCCGACAACGGCAATATTGAAGCCATCAACCTCCGCCTGAAGGACCAACTGGCTCTCGACGACTATGACATTCCCCGAGGCATCGCACTGGATGCGTCGGGTCATCTGTACGTGGCCCAAGCCAATCGCTCGCGCATCCTTCGCGTGGAACTCAAGACCGGTAAGCTCTCGGTCTACGCCGGCACGGGCTCACAACACTTCAATGGCGATCGCAAGCGCGCCGACAAAGCCGCGGTGGATTTACCAACTTTTATCGCGATGGATGCCACGGGAAATCTGATGATTGCCGAAGAATCCCGCATCCGCCGCGTGGAAGCTTCAAACCAGCGGATCGCCACCGTGGTCGGCAACGGGCTGCCGGTAACCAGCCGCGGACGAGCCCCCGCCGACGAGTCGCGGCTGTGGGAGCCGGCGAATGCGGTTGCGGCTCCGGATGGCACGATCTACGTCACCAGCAGCTTCAGCCAGCGTTTGTTGCGCATTGACTCTCATGGCGAGATGAGCACGGTGGCCGGCGGGGGCAGCCCCGGGCTTGGCGATGAACCAGGGCCGGCTCTCAAGGTGGCCCTGAACTACCCCCAGGGAATCTGGCTCGAACATGACGGGACGGTGTACTTCTCAGACCGCGACAATCGAGTCGTTCGGCGCCTCCGGTCGAAGTCAGTAAGCAACTTCGCGATTACACCAAAGAATACTATGGGCGCCGGCGTGTTTCTTCATTCCGCAGCAGCCTTGGTTGGGGATGCGAATTACCTATACATGTCCGATCCCAATGGCCATCGCGTCTGGCGCATTTCGCGGCGCGATGGATACGTCGATCCTTATGTTGGCACCGGCTCCGCAGTTCCCTTGCGGTCCTACTCACCCAGCGCGGATGGCGAACCGGCGACATCCGTGGAACTGGTTAACCCGTCAGGCCTGGCTCTCGACCCATCCGGAAATCTCTACGTCGCAGAGGGCGCGTACATGGGACGGAAGATGGGCCGGATTCTCCGCGTGGATGCCGCGACCGGCACGACCAAGACCGTCCTCTCCGACCTGCGGCAGCCATCGGGCCTCGCCTTTAAATCTCCGGGCGTTCTGTGCTTTTCCGAAACCGGCGGCAATCAGGTGCGTTGCCTGGATCTGGCAAGTGGCGCCGTCAAAGTCGTAGCCGGCACCAGCGTGGCCGGCTTCGGCGGTGATGGCGGTCCGGCCGAGTGCGCTCAACTCAACCGTCCCTTAGGCATCAGTTTTGATAGCATGGGCAACCTCTACATCGCGGACACGGGTAATCAACGCGTCAGGCTCGTGCACCTGGGCAGCGATCTCGCCCCATGCCATGATCGGCAAACAGCGGTAGATAAACCGGGTGGCGGCGCGCTGTGAGCGCAGTCGTGACTTCATTGCCCAGAGGCTCGCCGCGACCCCGTAGGAAACCAGCCGTTGGAAACAGGCCAGGCCGGGCTTGATCTCCTGATCCAGGATCAGTGCTTCGCCGTTTTTTCCGTTTTTTCACAATATCCCTACCGCTGATTCGTCTACACTGGCAGGAGGAGCTGTAGTTATGTTCCGCCTGTCCGCATTTCTGCTTCTTGTCTCGATTGTGGCGACTGGCCGGGCGCAGGAAGTACGCCTGGATAGCTGCCGGCAACTGCCTATCGTGAAAGTCTCGGTGAACCAGCGCCAATATCAGTTCCTGCTGGATACCGGCGCGGCCACCACGTTGCTGAATGTCAAATCGTTTTCGTCGGCGGAATCGGCCGACATCACCATGGATTCCTGGAACGGCACGGTCTCGACCAGCGCGCGCGAGGTTGTGCTGCACGACTTGACCATCGGCGAGCACCAGTTGGCCAATCTGCGGCTGCTGGCCGTCGATCTCACGCCGCTCGAGCGGTCGTGCCAGCGGCGCGTGGACGGAGTTCTCGGCGCCGACCTGATCGCCAAGCTGGGTCTGACCATTGATCTGAAGAACCACGTCGCCACGCTGGACGGCAACGCCAGAACACCGGAAGCCCGATTCAGCGAGCTCGACGAGCAATACGCGGCCTGCGAACAGGCCTTCAACCGCTCCGATGAGAAAGCCCTGGAATCATGCCTTGATCCCGACATTGTGCTGCTTACTTCCAAAGGCGACTTCCGTGGCCGCAAAGCCGTGATGAACCACTTCCGGGAAGCTTACTTCGGGCAAAACCCGCCGGTGCAGATTGCCATGACGCCACGCGGACGTCACGCGCTTGGCAACGTACTCTGGATCGAGTACGACATGGCGGTCACGGTGGGGGACCAAGTCATGAAAACGCGCGCGACAGCCCTCTACCAGAAAGCCGGGGAGCGCTGGCTGATGGCCAACATGAACTATGCGGTTGCCGAGCACGGCAAGTAGCGCGTGGGCCTACGGTTTCTTCTCCTGCGCTTCGCCTTCCTTGGGTGAAGCGTCCTTGGGCAGATCGGGTAGCGGGTAATACACCTGGCCGCCGCCGGCTTTTTGCACTTCCTGCGCGAAGGTGGTGCCGTAGTCGCTCTCCGACGACAACTTGTAGGCCTGCCGCTTGTAATTCCAGCTCCTGGGGTTCAGGCGCTGCGCTTCTTTGAAGTGCGGGATGGCTTCTGCGAGATGGCCGGTCTTATAGAGTTGCTCGCCCAGGCCGAATTCGGCCGAGGCCTGGTTGGCATCAGCGTCGGGCGGTCCCAGCTTGGCCTGCAATTTCGCTTCGCTCATCACGTAGACACTTTTATCGCCCTTCTCCGCCCAGTCTTTGAGCGCGTTGAGATAGAGAGAGGAATCTAGCCCGGTGAGATTCCTGAAGCGATCATCCACAAAAGCAACTTCGTTGGGACGAACGATCTTTCCTTGCTCGTTGATCCACACGCCGGTGGGGACGTTAACCATGTTGTACAGCTTGGAGACCAGGTGCTCCTGGTCAATCAGGACGGTGTAGGCAGGGTTGGCGTCGGTGATGGCCTTGCCGGCATCTTTGACGCCGCCGGTATCCTGGGCCACGGAGAGGATCTCGAAATTCTTGTCTTTGAGTTGCTGATAGATCGTCTGCCAGCCTGGCAGGTCCAAGTGGCAGCCTCACCAGGAAGCCCAGGTGACGAGAAAGACTTTCTTGCCGCGGAAATCAGAGAGCGAATGCATCTTGCCGTTGATGTCCGGCAGGGTAAAGTCGGGCGCGCGCAACGAAGCCAGGCGTTGTTGCTGGTCGGAACGAAGACCGAAATACCAGGTCGCGGTCGCGGCATCGTGGGCCACGGACTGATGCACCAGCGCGGCGAAGGCCGTCAGGTTAAACCAGGCCGTCGCGGAAGTCTTTGCGGAAGTCTTGGCGTCGTCGTTGTTCTTGCGCAGAAACTCCTGTTGCCGCGCTTTGGGAAGAGGAAAACACAGCTCGTCGCGGCAAACGCCCTGGGGCTTGACCTCAAAACGCGTGGCCCGGGTGAGGTCGCCTGTCGAAATCCAGAGCTGACCGCTCGCTTCTTCAATTTGCCCGGGATTGATCTCCGTGGCTACATCGTCATAAACCAGGGTAGCGCGGGTTTCTTTAGCCAGGGCCGGCACGACCGCCAGCATGAGAAGTAAGAGGACACCGGAAAAAACACTTGCTTTCATTTCGCCTCCACTTTGCGAAGGTCATTATACAAGCATGGGCTTCAATCCCAGGTCACGCAGCAACTCCGCGTCTTCGTCAGGCGCGGGGTTGGGAGTGGTCAGGAGCTTCTCGCCACAAAAGATGGAGTTGGCGCCGGCGAGAAAGCAGAGCATGACCGCTTCCCGCGGCAACTGCTTTCGTCCGGCGGCCAGCCGCACCATGGATCGCGGCATGAGGATGCGCGCGGTGGCAATGGCCCGCACCATGACGATGGGATCGAGATCGGGCTGATGTCCCAGCGGCGTGCCCTCGGCGCGCACCAGCATGTTGATGGGCACGCTCTCCGGATGCGGATCGAGGCAGGCCAACTGGTGGAGCAGGCCGATGCGGTCGTCATCGGATTCGCCCATCCCCAGAATGCCGCCGCAGCAAACGGTGATCCCTGCCTGGCGCACCGCGGCGATGGTGTCCAGCCGCTCCTGATAGCTCCGCGTAGTGATGATCTTGCCGTAAAACTCCGGCGACGTATCCAGGTTATGGTTGTAGGCGGTGAGCCCGGCTTGCTTGAGCTTGAGCGCCTGGTCGTCGTTCAACATGCCCAGCGTGCAGCAGACCTCCATCTCCAACTCGGCTACGGCGCGCACCGATTCCACGACGGAATCGAACTCGCGGCCCTGCGGCGCGTCTCTCCACGCAGCGCCCATACAGAAGCGGGTGGCGCCTTCGGCTTTAGCGCGGCGGGCGAAGACCATGATCTCTTCCTTGTTCATGAGCTGCTGCCGCTCCACACCGGTGGAATAGCGGGCGCTTTGCGGACAGTAAGCACAGTCCTCGGGACAGCCGCCGGTCTTGATCGAGAGCAGCCGGCACATCTGTACTTCTTTGGCAGGATGAAATTTGCGGTGGACCGTTTGCGCTTCCATTAGCAGGTCCAGAATCGGCTGGTGATAGATGGAGGCGATCTCAGGGCGGGTCCAATCGGTACGCATGACCGCACCATTATATCTAGTGCTGGTTTTGGCCTGATGACGCTTGCCGTCCGAGCCACCTCTGAAAACGGTCGCAGCCCGGCAGACTTCTGGCTCGCTCACCGAATTAACAATTCTTAATAAAACCTACGCCGTTCAACAGGCGTGTTTTGTTAAACTTACGGACAGAGTAAGTCGGACACGTCACATGCCGGTCGGGGGCCAGCAGCGGACGTAACCTGACCTGGACAAGCGCCTCTTCGATAGAGTTAACGGACGCCGAACCCGGCGATGTGGCGGGAATAATGAATCGATTTCAGCGGCAATTAGTGCTGCTAAGCACGCTGGCGTTGAGTGCGATTGCCTGGGGGCAGCTTGTGCCCCAGTTCGGCACTATCACGCCCGTAGCCGGGCTGGTTCCAACCGCGGTGCTGCATCCGGTGCCGCCACCTTGCGCTAAACGCGCTGAGCCGTTCGACGTGGACGACTATGACGGGCCTTTCAACAAGCTCATCGGGCGGTTCTCAGAGAAGCTCGACCGGACTACAGTGCATGCGCCCCGCCATCACACCAGTTTGAAGCCCTGTGCCTTGAGCGCCGGCGAGAAGTTTCGCCTGTTCGTGAACGACAGTATCGACCCGGTCAATTTTGTGGGCATCGCCTGGAGCGCGGGTACCGACCAACTCCAGCACACCGATCCCAGTTATGGGCAGGGCGCCGCTGGTTACAGCAAACGCGTTGCCGCAGGAGCTGCGGACAATGCCACCGGCGATTTCTTCGGGATGTTTGTCTATCCCACCCTCTTTCATCAGGACCCGCGGTATTACCGGGTGGGTCACGGAAGCGTGGAAGGCCGGCTGGCCCATGCGCTCGAACATAGCTTCGTCGCCACCAGCGATTCCGGCAAACATATTTTCAACTACTCCGAGTGGAGCACCACCGTGACCACCAAGCTGGTGACCAATCTGTATCATCCGGATAATCCGCGAGGCTTCGGCCCCACTTCCCGGCGAGTCGGTTTCAGCGTAGCCAATGATATGGGCTGGGACGTGCTGCGCGAGTTCTGGCCGGAAATCGCCCACAAGCTCAAACTGCCCTTCCGGACGCACGAAGAATATGACGCGGCGAGAGTCCCGGCCGCGCCCGCGCCGTCGGATACGGGCATCACAGAAGGCAGCCACTAACAAGACTTCGGGCTAGCTCCTAATGAACAGGATTGTAAGTGCAATCGAATCAATAAGTGCTTTCGTAGCCGTTTCCCTTTCCACGAACCCATTCCGAGCCCGAGCCGGGAACCAGTGTTGACAGCTTCGGGCATTTCTAGGGCGAGGAACCTGCACCGCCGGGGCGTCCTCGAGCGAAACAAGTTCTCGGCTCACGCGTAGCGGCAGCGGAGCCGGTCCCTCGGCCCACTCCCTTCGCAAGCTCAGGGTCGTGGGTCTTCGGGATGGGGTGTCGCGGTGGATGGATCTTGCACGGTTCATTCCTGCTTTGACCCGCGCACGCGGGCCGGGCGCTCAGGAAGCCCAGGGGTGGGTGATTGGAAGTCGGCCAAAGCGGCGCGCGGCTCTTGGCGCACAGCTGGCAAGCAAACATAATTACGTCTGTTAAGACAAAACCGCGCGCTCCTTCCCAGTATCGAAGCACGTCACCACAACTGCCTCCCCCACTCCAGGCCTTCGCGTAACTGCTTCTTCAGGAGTTTGCCGCCGGGATTTCTGGGAAGAGTTTCCGCGCGCAGCACCAGAAACTGCGGGACTTTGAAGTCAGCCAGATGCAGTTTGGCGAAGCGAAGGATGTCGGCGGCGTCGGCGCTGGCTCCCGGCTTGAGGACCACGGCCGCGCCGACTTTTTCTCCCATCATTTTGTCGGGCACGCCGACGACGGCCACCTCGAAGATCGCGGGATGCGCCGCCAGCGCGTTCTCGACCTCCACGCAATACACGTTTTCGCCGCCGCGATTGACCATATCTTTCTTGCGATCCACGATCTGGACGAAGCCCTCGCTGTCCAGGCGGGCCATGTCGCCGGTGCGCAACCAGCCTCCGGCAAAAGTTTCGGCCGTGGCCTCGGGCTTGTTCCAGTAGCCTTTCACCACGTTGGGACCGCGCATCAGCAGCTCACCGACATCGCTTCCGGGCATCACGCCATCCAGTTTCAGGTCCACGACCGGCGCGGCAAAGCCAACGGTCTCCGGCCGCGAGCGCGCGTACTCGTGAGGAAGAAACGTGGCCACTGACGAACATTCAGTCAGTCCGAAGCCATTGCCCACACGGGCGTTGGGAAAGGCCTCGATGATCCGTCCTACCAGGTCGGGCGCAATGGGGGCGCCGCCGTAACTCACGCGACTGATGTCCGCGGTATTGATCTCGCGGAAGTTCGGCTGGTTCATGGCCAGCCAATAGACCGCCGGCACCGAGGTGAGTGTGTTGATGCGCTCGGCTTCAATCAGCTTCAGGAAGCTTTGCACGTTGAATGCGGGCATGATGACCGTAGCGCTGCCGCCCTCGCAGGCCACCAGAAACTGGCTGTTGCAGCCGGTGACGTGGAACAGGGGGACGGAGACCAGGGTGCGCATGCTGCCGTCAAAGGGCAACAGGCTCACGCGCCGGCAGGTCTCGATGTTCGAGAGAAATCCCTCGTGCGTGGTCATGGCCCCTTTGGGGAATCCGGTGGTGCCGCTGGTATAGAAGATGGCCGCGACGTCCTTTTGTTCCAGGTGTTCGACCACCAGACTTTCGCCCTGAGGCAGCAGCCGGTTGGGCGGGAACACATGTTTGCTGCCCGAGTCCTTCACCACGTACTCGACTTCGGGGTCAGTGAAGCGCGTGTTCACGGGCACGGCAACGGCGCCGGCCATCTGGATGGCCCAAAACGCCACACACCAGTCCGCTCCGTTCGCCAATCGGATGGCAACGCGGTCGCCCGGCTGAACGCCTAACGCGCGCAACCCGCCGGCGGTCCGCGCCGCGCGATCCCACAGAGCGCTATAGGTCAGCCGTTCGCCGCCGACTTCGACCACTGCTTCCGCGTTCGCGAACCGGTCCACGGTGCCGCGCAACATCTCGACTAGCGATCGCGGGCGGTTCTGATAGCGGGCAATGCCGTTCGGCCCGCGCTCGATTCCAGACTCGTCAAAGGGATGAATTACGGCGGTCACGAGGCCCCCTGTCGCTCGAAGATTTTTCACGGGTTGGCGACCAACATGGCGTGCAGTTCGGCAACCCACAGGACGGAAGAGAATCACCGCGTTGCCATCCTACACGCTTCGTCGGCGTGGAGCAAAGCGGTTCATTTCGGCGTTTCTCCGATACCAGCTGAAGATGAACATTCTCGCCCGTTGCAAAAAGGCGGCACCGGTGTAAACTCTAAGAGACTTTTCCCCAGAATTGGGTTTGATCGACTGACTCTGAACTTCGCTTTGAAAGGACATGGCATGAAGAAGCTTTTGACAGTTGTATTCACAATGTTGCTGGCAGGCAGTCTGACGTTCGCGCAGAAGCCGGCTGGCCCTGCGACCGACACCCAGAAGGCCGCCGACACCGACACGGGCAAGAAAGCCACGAAGGCCCACAAAGGTGGCAAGAAAGGCCACAAGGGCGGCAAGAAGGGCAAGAAAGGCAGCGCCGATACCGGCACTACGCCCCCGAAGTAGTTTCGGAAAATTTCTCTTTTGAAGCGGCCTTGGATCCTTGAACCTTTGAACCTTGACCGACGATCGGGCCGCTTTTCTTGCGCTCTTCGATCTATTGGCCAAGACTCATTCAGCTCAATAGGCACCCTGAATCCTGTAAAACTTTTATTGTGCCAATTTCGTTGTAAAGCGATTCTGGCCGGTGTCTAATGGCGGCAATCCGCTCTGTACAAACCCCAAAACTTTCCCGTCAGAATGGGTTTGATGGATCATTGAGCATTTCCTTTAAAGGAGAAAGTGAATGAAGAAGCTTTTGACAGTTGTGTTCACAATGTTGCTGGCAGGCAGTCTGGCGTTCGCCCAGGCCACTGTCGGCAGCAGTGGCGCCGCCGACAAAGCATCGCCAAAATTAGCCGCTAAGGACACCGGCAAGAAGGCCACCAAAACGAGCAAGGCCCACAAGGGGGGAAAGAAAAGCAAGAAGGGCAGCTCCACCACCACAACAACCACGAACCCGAAATAACTTCGCAGCAATCGTTGCAATCTGAAAGCGGCCTTCTCTTGGCCGCCTTTTTTCTTGGCCGAGCCAGCCTGTTGAATTCGCGCCCGTTCAGAATCCCGTTTGAACACCACTCTTGATGAAACCGACGAAACACAAAACACGCTAAGGAGATGAAACAAAATGACTTATCAGAGGGCAATAATATACTTGAGTACCAGACGCTTGCTGTAAGGTCTTAATCTGTTTCATTTCTTTTTTCTCTTGTTTATCTGCCAAATAGCCACTGCCAGCGCAGTGATGATGGCGGCGGGAACCATCGCAAATATCAGTGAAAACACGACTCCAGAATACCTGGACCCTCATGGTAACTCAACTATGTTATTGCCCTTATCAGTATGCGCCTTGCCTCTCAAAAATCCGTCTTGGATTTTCAACCAGCATGGTGTGCAACTGCTCATCGGTCACGCCTTGTTTCTTGAGCGCCGGGATCACATCGTTGTGGATGTGCAGGCAATGCCATCGCGGCAGAATCTGGGGCAGGGGCCGTTCCGGAAGCCAGTGGTTGTAGCAGGCGGCGTCGTGGGAGAGCACCATTTTGCCTGCATGGCCGCGCCGGCACATCTCAGTCACGGTCCTCACGCGGTCTTCGAAGGGCAGGATGGTATCGATTCCGAAACGGTCCATGCCGATGTAGGAACCGGCGCCGGTCAGCTCTTCCAGGTAGCCGAGGTCGGTGGTATCGCCGGAGTGCCCGATGACGACGCGCGACAGGTCGACGCCCTCTTCGCGGAAGATCCGCTGCTGATCGAGCCCGACCTTCTTCCCGGCATGAGTGTGCGTGGAGATGGGCACGCCGGTCCGGCGATGCGCTTGCGCCGTGGCGCGCAGAATTCGCTCCACGTCCTTGGTGAGGCCCGGCTCGTCAGTGGCACACTTCAGGATGCCAGCCTTCACGCCGGTATCGGCAATGCCCTCGTTGATGTCGCGAACAAACATGTCCACGATCAGCTCCGGGCCGCCCAAGACCGTGCCCGGCCCGCGGAAGTGGAAGTACAGAGGCGCGTCGTGGTAGGTATAAATCCCCGTGGCCACGATGATGTTGATGGCGGTCTTCCCCGCGATTTCTTTGATCCGGGGAATGTAGCGTCCCAGGCCGATCACGGTGAGGTCGACAATCGTATCCACGCCTCGGGACTTGAGTTCGTTGAGCCGGGTGACCGCGTCCGCGACCCGTTTCTCTTCGGGGCCCCATTCTTCGGGATAATTCTGGACGATCTCGGTATCCAGCACGAAGATATGCTCGTGCATCAGGGTAGTTCCCAGTTGGGAAGAATCAAGGGCGCCGCGAACCGTCTGTATCTGAGCCATGCCAGGAGATTCCTTCGCTGCGAATTAGAGCGGTTCCAAGAAATGGTGTAGCCAGCACTTCACCTCGGTGGCTGAAGCCGGTCAGCTTTTGTAGCCTGAAACACAGGCATAAATGCCTGCACCACCCTATACCGAATACAGCAATTCTGGAAGCGCGGGGGCAAGTATCCCAAGGTCGTAGGCGCGGCGTCAAGAGAGGAGAGCCGTGGGCCCGCTTTGGCACGGAAAAGCAGGCCCACGACCGGGCACAACAAATCGATTTCAAGAATGTCATTGGCCGCCGGCGAGGACTCGTCGCTGGCGCCGAAGCTGGGGTATTTAGAACGTAAGCTTAGCCGCGAACTGGAGCTGTCTTGGGTTGAAGACAGTTCTGGGCGCGCCCACGGCGCCGCTCGGTCCGCTAATGCCGTCGCCAAAGTGCGTCGGCGGCGGGCCCACGAAATCCGGGGCGCCGTAGACGGAGAAGACCTCGTCCACGTTGGCGCGGTTGAACAGGTTGAACGCGTCAAAGGAAAGGTGCAACTGCGCTTTCTCACGGAAATGAATCGCCCGCGAGATGCGGAGATCAAACGTCTGCAGGCTGTCGCCGCGGTAGGTGTTGCGTGACACGTTGCTCACGCGGTCGGTGACAGGATTGCCGTCATTGTTGGCGTCAAAGCCCACAAACAGGGTAAACGGGCGGCCGGATTGCAGGGTCACGATGCTGCTGAGTTCGGTGTTGCGCAACAGAATGCCCCAGCGCTGCGGCGTATCCGCCACAAAATTGGCGACGAACCGGTGCCGCGCATCCTGGTTGGAGTTGGCGCGCTCCAGGTTCCGTTGCGCGTTGGATTGCGGCGTGCTAACGAAGGTCACGAAGGTGCCGTCATCCAAGGTGTGGGAGAGCGTGTAGTTGGCGCTCATCGTGAAATACTTGCCCGGCTTCTCGATGACCTGCAGCGTCCCACCGTGATAGACCGAGTTCCCGGTGGAGTCAGTGAAATAGAAGATCCCATTGGTCCCGGGCGATCCTGCCGGTGGAGCGGGAATGGAAGGATCGTTGAGGGCAAAGGCGTAGATGTCTCTGCCGGTGCCGGGCTCCACGCCGACCGGCGGTCCAACGTTCAAGTCGATAGGCCGCACCAGATGATGGCCGGCGACGAAGAGATAGCCAAGGTCTACGGTCAGTCCCTTCGCGATCTCGCGATCAATTTCCAGGCTGGCTTGCTCGGAATACGGCGGCCGAAGATTGCGGTCCACCATAGTTCCGCCCTGCACGAACAGCGAGTTCAGGGGGAAGGAGCCGTTGTTGATCAGGTTCTCAAACGCCGAGGTAAGCAGCGGCGGCGGAACCGTTCCAGGCGGCAACGGTGATCCTGGTGGAGGTGCAACGCAGCCGGCAAGCACGCACGGCGTAGGCAAGAACATGCTGTTCAGCGTCCACTGCCCGGTCGTCTGGTTGTTGTTCGTCGGCAGTCCGGGGATGACTGGCGGGCGCTGTTGCGAGGGCACAAAGAAGAACGTGAGATTGTATTTGTCGTCGAAGATTCCATACCCGGCGCGGACCACGGTCTTGTGATCGGGC
>DATDGY010000145.1:0-1530 GCA_036521855.1 Candidatus Angelobacter sp. | reverse complement strand
GGTTGCCGTCGCGCACGCCACGCTTCATTCCGGCGACCGGTGCCCGGCGTGTCGCCAGGGAAGAGTCTACCGCCAGAAGGAGCCGGCCACGCTGGTAAGGTTCGTGGGGCATGCACCGCTGGAAGCCACCGTGTTCGAGATGGAGCGACTGCGCTGCAATGCGTGCGGAGAGGTCTTCACCGCTGAGGAGCCGGAAACGGCGGGCGCCGACAAGTACGATGAGACGGCCGTAGCGATCATCGCCCTTTTAAAGTACGGGACCGGAGTGCCATTCCAGCGGTTGGAAAGACTGCAGGAACATTTAGGAATGCCACTGCCGGCGACGACGCAGTGGGATCTGATGGCTGCTGCCTGGAAACTGCTTTGGCCGGTGCTGGCGGAGTTGATCCGGCAGGCGGCGCAGGGCAGCGTGATGCATAACGACGATACCGGCATGCGGATTCTGCGCCTGGTGCGCGAACCGGGCGACAAGCGCACGGGCACCTTCACCAGCGGCATTGTATCGATGATGGGCGCGTGGACCGTCGCGCTGTTCTTCACCGGATGGAAGCATGCGGGCGAGAATCTCGCCGAGGTGCTGAAACAACGCGCACGCGAACTACCGCCGCCGATCCAGATGAGCGACGCGTTATCCCGCAACTCGCCGAAGGTGGAAGGCGTCGAACCCCTGCAGGCGAACTGCCTCGCGCATGGCAGGCGGCAGGTTGTGGAGGTGGCGGACAACTTTCCGGAAGAATGCCGTTATGTGTTGGAGACGTTACGCGACGTTTATCATCACGATGCCCAGGCGCGAGAGCAGGCAATGGCGCCGGAACAGCGGCTGCGCTTCCATCAAGAGCACAGCGTGCCGTTGATGAAAGGGCTGCATGAGTGGCTGGAGGCTCAGTTGGCGGAGCACAAGACGGAGCCGAACTCGGGACTGGGCAAAGCGATCTCCTATCTACTCAATCACTGGACGAAGCTGACGCTTTTCCTGCGGCAAGCAGGGGCGCCAATCGACAACAATATCGTCGAGCGCGCCTTGAAGAAAGCCATCTTGAATCGCAAGAACGCACTCTTCTACAAGACCCTGAACGGCGCCGGGGTGGGCGATCTGTTCATGAGCCTCATCCACACTTGCGAACTCAACGGCGCCAATCCGTTCGACTATCTCACGGAGTTGCAGCGGCACGCCGAGGAGTTGAAACGGCAACCCTCGAAGTGGATGCCCTGGAACTATCGCGACACCCTGGCGCGGCTCACCACGCTCGCCGCAGCGTAATAGCATAGAGCCTTCCTGGCCGAAAAGGATCGATGGCGGCCATGGTTAGGTGACGCGCTGAAATGCCCAGAAAACGGGCTTCCGCAAAAGCAAAATCTGAATACGTTTTTGGCCAGCCACGGAGACCGGCGAAAATGTTTCGTGCGGGGCTGTACGCCCGTGTCTCGACCAATGATCAGCAGACGCTGGCGATGCAGAATCGGGCCATGCGGGAGTACGCCGTGCGCCGCGGCTGGACCATCACCATGCAAGTGCGCGAGGTGAACTCC
>DATDGY010000144.1:0-9949 GCA_036521855.1 Candidatus Angelobacter sp. | reverse complement strand
ATTCCATCGCTGCTTTCTCGCAACTCACAATCCCCAGGTCGATGGGCATGTTGCGTCCAATGTCGGCGGCATCGGGATCGATGCGGACATACTGGGCGTCCGGGCTGAAGCTGTACTCGCCGACATTCGGCATGGAGTATTGGCCGACGAAAATCACCAGGTCGGCGCTCATCAGCGCGCCGGGCGCGGTGCTCGCCGAAAGCCGGTGACCGTCAGAGAACTGACCGCGCACCACGCCCGACTCCACCACGGCAATGTCCGCCTTTTCCGCCACCTGCGTCAGGACCTCCCAGGCCTTGCTGTAGAAAACGCCGGTGCTGGCCACGATCATGGGACGCTGCGACTTGCCGATCATCTCCGCGAGCGCACGAATGCGTTTGGGGTCCGGGTAAGGCTTGGCGTCAGTCCGATACTTGGAGCTTTCGTGGTAGTAGCGCAGCTCGCTCGAATCCTTGAACTTCGCGCCGTAAACCTCCGCCGGGAAATCCAGGTGGACGGGGCGAGGTATGCCGGTTTTCAGCTGCCGAAAAGCGTAGGCGGAATATTCGTAAATTCGGTTGGGATCAATCAACCGCTTGCCGTACTTGCGCATGCCTTCGGTGGTAGGCTGCTGGTAGGCAGTCTGAATGCCCATCTCGGTATCGTCTTCGGACACTCGCTTGTTGCTGGCCAGGACGAGCAGCGGCGTTCGCGCGGCGCCGGCCGCGGCAATGTTCATGATCATGTTGGTGAAGCCGGGGCCTTCGGTGCCGGAACAGGCGGCGATCTCGCCGGTGACGCGGATGAAACCATCGGCTGCGGCGCACATCGCACCTTCGGTCCTCCCGCCATAGCAAGGGATGCCTTCATCACAGATCGAATTGATGACGTCGTAATTGCCAGGGCAGCAGAACAGCGCGGCCAGCCCCTCGTTCTTGCAAACCTTGGCAAAGACCTGTGATCCACGCATGGGGAAGCTGGCCGGTTTGACGGGCAGATTCAGTGCCGCGGGAATCGCATCGGGCAAGCGGATCGTCGCTGGCGTGGGCGCTGTCGGCGTTGTCGCCGCTGCCACCACTTTGGATGCTCCCAGCGCGCCCGCCGCAGTCAGCATCGACCGTTTGAGAAAGTCCCGTCTTGAACCTGTCTCGCCTGCTTTTTTCTTTTCCACTGGTTCCTCCTATTTCGGCTCCGCGACGCTCTCGAGCTTCGGCCGCTTAGACTCAGGCCAGAGGCTGCGCAAGAAGTTTACGACGTGCCAGATCTGTTCGTCCTGAAGCTTGTCTTTGAACCCGGGCATGTCATTCTTCGAGCCGTCGCGCACGCTCACAAAAATTGCCTCTGCCGAGGTTCCGTACAACCAGGCATCAGGGTCGGTAAGGTCGGCTGGCGGAGTGCCGTTGAAGTCGCGCCTGTTCAGGCCTCGGCCATCCTGGTCATGGCATTCGACACAATGAAGAAGGTAGAACTGCTTGCCGCGCGCGATTGACTTGGTGGTGTAAGAAAGCGGCCCCTTTGCGGCTTCGCCCTTTTCGGCGTTCTTTCGAGGACTATCTTTTCCCGGGCCTTGGGCGATGATACTCACCGTCAGAAGGGTCGCAAGTGCTAGAAGCCTCAGCATCTTGGCTGTTGAAAGTAACAGCCAGGAGCGGGCAAGTCAATCGCAGTCATGGAGGATGAAAACCATCCGCTTGGCGGGACGGAACTTACTGCGGGACGTACGGCGCCCATGTCTAAGCGGTTAGCTTGCGCGAGATCGATTGAATGGGATTTTGGCTACAATCCATTGCTCGACAGCCGCGGCCAGTCTGTCGCGCTGATCATTGGGCACCTCGGAATCGCCTGGCGGCCTCACTGACCAGGGTTGCGATGGTGTTGGTCTGCAGCGTTTACTTATAGAGATTACTCGCGGGCTCAATCGCCGGACGAGGGCTTACTGAGTGACGGAGAACCGATGAAGAACATTTTGGAGTCGAGACGACATTTTCTAAAGACCGCGGGCATGACCGCTGGATCGCTCTTGCTGCCCCTCGAACGCAGCTCCGGTCAAGCCGGGCCCGCAACAAAGCAAAACCAATCGTCAGGCGCCGTCGCTGATTCAGCACCAGCGAACTACACTCTGCGCATCAAGACATCTCCTGTGGAGATCGCCAAGAATCGGATTCTCTCTTTAACCACATACAATGGACAGTTTCCGGGACCGTTGCTTCGCCTGAAGGAAGGACAACAGACGATTGTCGATGTCTACAACGAAACGGATGTCCCGGAGCAATTGCACTGGCATGGCCAGATGGTGCCGGTTGAGGTGGACGGAGCGGCTGAGGAAGGCACCCCTTTCATTCCCGCACACGGCAAACGCCACATCGTATTCACCCCAAGGCCAGCGGGCCTTCGTTTCTATCACACTCATAACCGAGCCGGAGCGGATCTTTCCGCTGGCCAATATGGCGGCCAGGTCGGCCCCGTCTATATCGAACCGCTGCATGACCCCGGCAACTATGATCGCGAAGTGTTCCTGGTGCTGAAGGAGTTCGAGCCGACGTTCAGCCGGGGCGGGGACATGGCTCAGGACTTTCTTTCGCCCGCGACCCGGGTAAAGGCGCTGGAAGAACAGGGCGAGGCGGCCATGAAGGCTTCATTAGCGAAGGGCATGCCGCACGGATACGAGGTCGGCTACGGCTCCTTTACGATCAATGGCCGCATGTTGTACCACGGAGAGCCGATTCGAGTGAAGCAGGGTGAACGAGTCATGTTCCATGTATTAAACGGAAGTGCGACGGAGATTCGCAGTCTCGCTTTGCCTGGGCATTCTTTTCGCGTGGTCGCACTGGATGGCAATCCCGTGCCCAATCCGGCAACCGTCCCGGTGCTCTGGCTCGGAACGGCTGAACGCGTTTCAGCTATTGTGCAGATGAATCACCCGGGTGTCTGGACTATGGGAGATCTCGCCAACGATGATCGCCGCCATGGTCTGGGAATCGTCGTGGAGTATGCCGGACGCGTGGGTAAACCGCAGTGGATGGCGCCGCCGCGTTTCCGCTGGAGTTATGCCCGGTTCGCCAAGCCGGGCGCAACCGGGCCTGCGCCAGACGAAACCTTTGAGATGACATTTGAAAAAGACAACGCGGCCGAAGAGGGTTTCAACCGCTGGAAAATTAACGGAATCGCATTCCCGATGGTCAACGCAATCGCTCCGGCCTCGTTTCACGTAAAAGAAGGCAAGCGGTATCGAATTCATATGCGCAACGCCAGTGATGACATCCACCCGATTCACCTTCACCGGCACAGCTTCGGACTGACCAGCTTCGCGGGAAACCCGACCGCCGGAATCCTGAAAGACGTGATCATGGTTGGAGGGTACCAGGAGGTCTCGGTGGATTTCGTTGCCAATAACCCGGGTCTGACTTTGTTCCACTGCCACCAGCAATTGCACATGGATTTCGGTTTTATGACTCTTTTCGACTACATCTAAAGAGAATCGGCCGAGAATCAGTCGGCCAGCCCAGCTACAGCGAGTAGCTATGGCTAATTTGAGCACGCGAAGGCGCGCTACTTTCCTGGAGATTCAGCCCGCCCTTAGCGGATGTTGCTTGGTATCATGGAACAGCTCTGCATATCTCTTAGGAAAACATCGTAAACGTGAAGCTAACAAAACGAAAAATACTGATCATCCTCCTGCTTCTGGCGGGTGTGGGGGTCTTCACCGCCTTCGAGATGAGGGGTAAGGGTCCGGTTCAGTACTACACGGCCAGGGTGGAGAGCGGTGAAATCAACCAGGTGGTCGAAGCCACGGGCACAATCAATGCGGTGATCACGGTACAGGTCGGCTCCCAGGTTTCCGGAGCGATCTCCAAGCTTTACGTGGATTTCAACTCGCGCGTGAAGAAGGGCCAGTTGATCGCGCAGATTGACCCGGCGTTGTTTGATGGCGCGCTCTCCCAGGCCAAGGCAGACCTGGCCAACGCCAAGGCCAACCTTTCAGCGGCAATCGCTAACACGGCTAAGGCGAAAGCCAACGAGGTCCAGACCAAGGCCGACTACGCCCGCAATCTGGGATTGGCCCAGCAGGGCGTAGTGAGTCCGCAAGCTCTGGATCTGGCCCGGGCCAATGCGGATAGCGCGGTTGCCATGGTTTCGGGTGCGCTGGCCGCGGAAGAACAGGCGCGCGCCCAAGTGCTGCAGAAGGAAGCCGCGGTGCAGGTCGCCCAGACCAACCTGGACTACACGACCATCCGTGCACCAATCGACGGCACGGTGGTGGCGCGCAACGTTGACGTGGGCCAGACCGTGGCCGCTTCCCTGCAAGCGCCCACGCTGTTTACCATCGCCCAGGACCTGACCAAGATGCAGGTGTACGCCAAGACCGATGAATCCGACGTCGGCCAGATCCGCCCCGGGCAGAGAGTCATCTTCAAAGTTGATGCCTTTCCCCGCGACGCTTTTTCAGGTACGGTTTCACAGGTCCGCATGAACTCGACCGTGGTCCAGAACGTGGTGACCTATGACACCATCATTGACTTCGACAACCCGGAACTGAAACTCTTTCCCGGCATGACCGCCTACGTGACCATCCCGGTGGCGAGCGCCAACGCCGTCAAGGTCCCCAATGGGGCGCTGCGTTATAAGCCTGATTTCTCCGGCGACGAAATCCGCGCGCTTTATCAGCAAAACAGAATCCCTGAAGGCGCCGGCCAGCAGGCGGAAAATACGGCCTTACAGGACAAGAGCGGTGCTCGCCCGCAAGCCGGTGTGACAGCACCTGCGCGCACCCCCACAAAGACAAGCGGAGCAGGAAACAAGCCGGCCTCTGTAATCGCAGGCGAGGCGGCGCCGCGATACGATACCCAAATCGTTTGGAAGCTGCTTCCCGACAAGTCACTGCAGCCGGTAAGGATCAAGACCGGGATCACCGACCACACCTTCACCGAATTAGTCCAGGAACTGAACGGCGACCTGAAACCGGGCGACGACCTCGTCACCGGCGTGGCCCAAGGGCGCGCTTCCAGCGGCGCTCCCCGCCTAAGCAGTCCGGGAGCCGCGAAGGGGCGATAGCCGAATTGCATGAGCACGCAAGAACCCATTTCGGTCTCCCTTCACGACTTCGGCGAGCGGATGGACGGCCGCGACGAAACCGTCATCCAGGTCCAGGACATCCACAAGGTCTACGCGATGGGTGAAACCCAGGTGCACGCGCTACGCGGCGTAAGCGTGGAAATCAAGCGCGGCGAGTTCGTGGCTATCATGGGCGCCAGCGGCAGCGGCAAGTCCACCTTCATGAACATTCTGGGATGTCTGGACAAGCCGAATTCCGGGCGCTACCTGCTCGAAGCCACCGACGTGGCCCAACTCGACAAGAGGACACTGGCGGCGATCCGCAACCGCAAGATTGGGTTCGTCTTTCAGGGGTTCAATCTTCTAGCCCGCACCACGGCGCTAGAGAATACGGAGCTGCCGACCCTCTATGCCCGCATTGACAAAATGGAGCGGCACCGGCGCGCTCTGGAGGCGTTGCAGATGGTCGGGTTGGCCGAGCGCACCGACCACTTCCCATCGCAACTCTCCGGCGGCCAGCAACAGCGCGTTGCCATTGCCCGCGCGCTGGTCAACCAGCCGTCGATCCTTCTCGCCGACGAGCCGACGGGAAACCTGGACAGCCGAACCTCCGTGGAGCTGATGGAAATCTTTCAGTCGTTGAACGACCGTGGCCTCACCATCATCCTGGTCACGCACGAGCATGACATCGCGCAGTTTGCCAAACGTAGCATCGTTTTCCGCGACGGCAAGATCCGCCGGGACGGCGGCATCATCAATCGGTCTGTCGCCGGCGAAGTCTTGAAGACCTTGCCGGTACTCGAGGACTAGGGCGCATTATGGATCTGATTTCGACTCTGCGAGTTGCCTTTCGAGCCTTGGCGCGCAACCGCCTGCGTTCCATTCTCACTATGCTGGGGATCATCATCGGCGTGGGCGCGGTGATTGCCATGGTGGGGATCGGGCAGGGCGCGGACCAGACCATCCAGAAACAGTTGGCGAACCTCGGTTCGAACATGGTGTTCGTGAGCTCCGGCTCGAGGAACCTCGGTGGCTTGAGGCTCGGATGGGGCGCCACCAAGACCCTGGTGACGGAAGACGTCGCCGCCATGGTGAAGGAATGTCCCGCAGTGGCCGCGGCAGCTCCGGGCAACCAGACCACCGCTCAGGTGGTCTACGAAAACGACAATTGGGGCACGCGCATCACCGGCACCACGCCGGCATACTTCGATATCCGCGCCTGGCCTTTCCAGAGCGGAGCCAGCTTCACCCAGGACGATGTGACCACTGCGGCCAACGTGGCCGTCATCGGCGATACCGTGCGCAAGAACCTTTTTGCGACAACGGAGCCGGTGGGCAAGACCATCCGCATTGGCAATTTGCCGTTCCTGGTGGCGGGCGTGCTCGAGGCCAAGGGACAATCCCCGGCGATGAGCGAAGACCAGGACGACAACATCGTGGTGCCGCTGACCACGCTGCAAAAGAAGATCACCGGACAGCCGTGGTTGCGCTTCGTGATGGTCTCGGCCAAGTCGCGCTCGGCCAGCTACGCCGCCAAGGAACAGATTGAGTCGCTGCTGCGCGACCGTCACCGCATCCGTCCGGGTACGGACGACGATTTCACCGTCCGCAATCTAGCCGACATGGCCGACTTAGCCAAAGAAAGCAGCCAGGTCATGACCGCGCTTCTCGGCACCATCGCCGCCATCTCGCTGCTGGTAGGTGGCGTGATCATTATGAATGTCATGCTGGTGTCGGTGACGGAGCGCACGCGCGAGATCGGCGTCCGCATGGCCATCGGCGCCACCGAGGGTGACGTGCAACGGCAATTCCTGATCGAAGCTGTAGTCATGAGCTTGATCGGCGGAGGAATTGGCATCGTCTTCGGCGTGGGGTTGGCCTATGCCATCTCTGTAACCGTGGGCTGGCCAATCCTGATTTCTCCCGCCGCGATTGCCGGGGCCGCGGCCGTGGCCATGGCCGTCGGCATCTTTTTCGGATATTACCCGGCACAGAAAGCGGCACAGCTGGATCCAATCGAGGCCTTGCGATACGAATGAACACCTTGTTGGCTTGAACAGATTCCATCATGTCTTGGGAAACTATCCTCCGCGAAGTGTTCAAAGCGCTGGTCCGCAACCGGATTCGCACCCTCTTGACCATGCTCGGCATCATCATGGGAGTAGGGTCGTTCATTTGCGTTGTTGGAGTGGGCCGGGCCGGTTCCAGCCGAGTGGAGGACCAGCTCAGCAAAGTGGGCGACAACCTGATCTGGGTTGAGGCCGGGAGCCGCGCCCGCAATGGAGTGCGCGTCGGTACCCGCGGAACCAAGAGCTTGACGACCGGGGACGCCCAGGCAGTTCTGGACCAGGTTCCGGGCATTAAGAGCGCTTCTCCGAACGAGGATGGACACATCCAGGTGGTTTACGGAAACATGAACTGGGGCACGCAGTACCGGGGCGTGAGTCCGGATTACTTCGACATCCGCAAATGGGAGATTGGGCGCGGCGCCGCTTTCACCCAGGACGACCAGGAACACAATGCTGCCGTTTGCGTGCTCGGCCAGACGGTGGCCACCAATTTGTTCGGCGACGAAGATCCCATCAGCAAGACCATCAACGTCAATGCCGTACCCTTCAAGGTCATCGGGGTCCTTCAGGCCAAGGGATTTTCGGCCACGGGCCAGGACCAGGATGATTTCGTGGTGGTCCCCATCACCACAGCCCAGAAGAGGATCACCGGTCAGGAATGGCTGGACGATATTTATTTTTCCGCCAATTCCAGGCTCGAGATCCCCGAGGCCACAAGGCAGATCATCGGAGTGATGCGCGAACGGCACCACTTGCGGGCCAGCGAGGACGATGACTTCAACATCCGCACGCCCGAAGAACTCATTCGCACGCAACTGGCCGCAGCCAACATCTTTATGTGGTTTCTGGGTATTGTCGCTTCCCTGTCGCTGCTGGTCGGCGGTATCGGCATCATGAACATCATGCTGATCTCGGTTACGGAGCGCACGCGCGAGATCGGCATCCGTCTGGCCGTGGGCGCCACCGAGCAGGACATTCAGCTGCAATTCCTCAGCGAGGCCGTGGTGATGAGCTTGGCCGGAGGGATCTTCGGCGTTCTGGCCGGGGCCCTGGGAGCTTTTCTGGCACACAACACGCTGGGCTGGGACATTCAGGTCTCAGCCCAGATCATGGCTGTCGCCGGACTGTTTTCGGCGGGTGTAGGCATCTTTTTTGGCTACTACCCGGCACGCAAGGCGGCTCAGCTAGATCCTATTGAGGGACTGCGATACGAGTAGACTAGTAGATCTGCTCGCCGCCGGACTCCCCCTGGCCCGTTCGTCCCGGCCAAGAAACTCGCACGTTGAGTGATTTTGTGGCGCGCCCGGAGAGATGCGGACTCCCCGCCTTCCGATTCGTAGTCAACCCTCCCACTGCCGCTAACAAGGCACCTACAACTTATCGCACGAGACGGTCTCGGCAGGCTGAGCGGGAAGCAGCGGCGCATGAGAAAGCGAGTACCCGCCAGTACCGGCCACGGCCGCGTCGCGAACGGCGGGGCAAGCAAAAGTGATTTTCTCGGCGTCGCCGTCGACGATGGTGTTGGAAGCGGAGTTCAGGTAGGTGCACGCGATCCCCGTCCCCAGAGCTTCGCTGGCCTCGCATATGCGGAGCACCTGTTTCGATCCGCCGGTCTTGCATTGCAGCGCAACCGTTGATCCTGCGACGCAGGCATGGACCTCGCCCGGCGGAGTAAACCCGCAATCGCGCAGCGGTCCTACTTGTCCGCGATCGCACGGATCATTGACGAAGCTGCCCGGCCCATGGGATACCGAGGCCGTTCCCACATTGTTGGCAGCGTAGTTGGGCGCGAACTGGCAGCGCATCCTGGAAATGGTGTTGCCCTGAGCGTCCTGAAGCGACGTCGGGTCGAAGACCAACGCGCTCAAATCAGTCGGGTCCACAGGCTGGTTATTGATGTCGAGGGGCTGGCCTTCGCAGAGGAATTGATCGGGATTCACCTGGGAAGTCAGGTCATGGGGCCGCGACGTGTCCACGTTGGTGACGTCGATCCATTGCCCGCTGATTCCGAACTGATACTCGTCGCCCCAACCCGGGGAGATTCCCTGGAAATTACAGGACTCATAGGTGCCGGTGAGAGGCGTCGCTTCATCGTTGTGGTAGCGGTTGGTGTCCTCGATGCAAAAAGCCCGTTTGACGCCGCGCGCCGTGTTGTAGCCGAAGCTGACGTAGAAATTGAAGTCCCATTCATTGTCGCAATTTCCGAATTCAAAGACGTTGCTCAGCCGCCAGGGATTGTTGGGATCGGTGAGATCGCCGATGTGAATCGGCTGCGTGCCGTCATTCCGGGTGTTGGTCGAGAAGGTCAGCAGCCTGCGCCAGCCGGGCTGGGAGATGGTGCCGTACTCTATGTCGCAGGAGTCCGGGGTGAAGAAGCGGTAGTAGAAACGGTTCTCGGTCTGCAACGCCTCCTCGACGGCCGCGAGATCGGCTCCAGTAGGATTGGAAACCGTTCCCTGGCGGAAGTCCGAGGCGAGCTCGGCGTTGTAAGCCACGCGCGTGAAATGCATGTTGGGCTGAACCATCCCGATGTGATGAGTCAGCGCGTCGGTGCAGGACTCGGTCGGAAATTGGGTGACGTGGCAAGCGGACGTCGCCGGCGTCTCCACCTGGCAGGTCTGATCGTAAAAATAGTAAACGCTCTCCTCGAATGTGCTGTTGGGCGGATAGCTAGACTCGTCGAGGCACGCGAACCCGGTTCTCTGCATCACCAGCTCTGGATCCGCGGGAAGATCGAAGGGTTCGTCCCACGTCCCGCCGAGGGGCGCCAGCGCAGGCTCGCTTGCCCCCGGTGATGACGGATCGGTGACCATGTAAGTCCGGAAATGATATGTAACGGCGACGTAATC
>DATDGY010000143.1:0-14608 GCA_036521855.1 Candidatus Angelobacter sp. | reverse complement strand
CCTCAGTTGTCACTCAGCAGGAATTTGCGGAGTTGCAGCCAATTCTGCTCTGAACTGCTGGAGCGCCGAGTGGCACCTGACGTAAATCGCCAGCCCTCTCGGCACGGCGACTTTTATCGGAGGAAAGGAGAAGATATGAATACGAATATGGAGAGTAGAAGGACGAATTCTAGATTACGGGACATACTAATCCTTGTAACCGCAACTAGCTTGATGATGCTTGTATGGATACCAGCCATAGGACAGGTCCTGAAAGGTTCAATCTCAGGCACTGTTGTAGATCCTCAGGGCGCGGTGGTTGCTAATGCTCAAGTGAAAGCGACACATACCGCGACCGGGACCGTACAATCCACGAAAACCGACAACGCCGGACTTTTCCGCTTCAACTTGATCCCAGTGGGCGACTACAAGATTGAGATCAGTTCTCAAGGCTTCAAGACCACAGTGCAGCAGGGCATTACGGTGGCAGCAGGACAAGACACTGGCGTGGGAACCCTCGCTCTCAGCATAGGCGATGCCAGTACGGCGATCGAGGTGAGCGCGGCCGCCCCGCTGATCGAGACTACTCAGGCGCAGGTGACCAATACATTCTCCGGCACCATGCTGCAAAGCTTTGCCGGAATCCAGGAGAATGAGGGCCTGGACCGGCTGGCGTTGTTTGTTCCGGGCGTGGTCAACACCAGAAGCGACAACTTCTCCAACATCAACGGTGTTGGTTTCTCCTCGAGCGGTCTCCGCGGCCGGACGAATGACCAGGAGATTGACGGGCAGAACAACAACGACAACAGTGTCGGCGGCGCAGCGCTGTTCGTAACCGACCCCAACTTCGTGCAACAGTATGTGCTGATCACCAACAACTTTGGCCCGGAGTATGGGCGCAATGGCGGCTCGGTGGTCAATATCATCACCCAGTCAGGAAGCGACGCCTGGCACGGGAGCATCTATGGCGATGAGAACAGCTCCTATCTGAACGCCCTAAGCAACTTGCAGCGCAATTCGACGAACCCGGCCACGAACCAGCCCTTCACCGGGCCACCACGGGCCAATACTGAATTCACCGGCTTTACCGTCGGCGGGCCGATCGTGAAAAACAAGGCCTTCCTCTTTGGCGGCTTTGATGACCAGATCAACTCTTCCACCGGCACCTTCGCCAGCTCCCTGGCAACTCCGACTCCGGCCGGTCTGGCCACGCTGGCTGGCTGCCCAAGCATCAATGCGGCGGCTTTGCACGCGCTCGTTACCTATGGACCATACGGCATCGGCGCCGGCAATCCGCAACCCTTTGGAACACCTATCACTTCAACTCTTGCGGGCTGCCCGGGTGTTCAGACTGCTGGCGTGATTCGTTTCCTCCCCACGCCGGCACACGCATTCAACTGGGTTCAGCGGTTTGATACACAGCTCGGCAGCAACAGCTTTTCCGCCCGCTATTTGCTTTCCCGCAATAACGTTTTCAATCGCAACGATAATGCGGCAGCCGGCTATGTATTCAACCAGTCCGCGCTAAGCCAGGCGGTGCTGCTCAGCTGGACGCATAACATCAGCACACGCATGGTCAACGAGCTTCGCATCGGGTTTGACCGTCTGAATGTTGGTTTCGGAGGGAACACGATCGGCAACAAGTTTGAACCGACCGAGAACCAGCAGGGCCAGGCTGTGGCCAACATCGTCTTCCTCAATGCAAGTTTAGGGTTTGGCACAGGCGCCGCTCTTCCGGACGGCCGCGTGGTCGACACCTGGCAAGCACAGGACAATTGGAACTATGTTCTGGGCAAGCATCAGTTAAAGGCAGGCGTCAACTTCACTGACCAGATCTCACCCAATGTCTTCCTGCCCCTCATTAACGGACAGTACATTTTCTCTGGTCTAACCGGCTTCTTGCACAACACCCCCCTGGAAGCGTTGATTGCCGCCGGCCCGAATCAGGGATTCAAGGAGTACGACACGTTCTTGTACTTTGGAGATGATTGGAAGATCAGCCGGAACCTGACCGTGAACCTGGGAGTGACTTGGACGTATTACGGGAACCCGGCGAATGTCTTTCACGATGTCACCGCGCAACGCGAAAGCAATCCCGCTACCGCGTTGTGGGCGACGACCTCTGACTTGAATGGCCTGCCGGTTCCACTCGCAGCCCGCATCGATCCTCAGATCAATAATGTCTACAACAGTTTTGGCCCAAGCATCGGCTTTGCCTATTCTCCCCAGTGGGGTGGGTTCTTGACGGGACATGGCAAGACCGTATTCCGCGGCGGTTATCGCCTGCTTTACGACCCGCCGGTGTATAACATTTATTCGAATGAAGCCACTTCAGCGCCATTCATTTCGAATCCGATCGTCACTGGAGTTCCCATGGTCGCTGATCCGCTCGGCCCCAATGTCCGTGCGTCGTTGGCTGCCTTCCTGCAGCCCGGGCAATTCGATCCTCGCGGACAAACTGAACTTATCTTGCCCAACAACTTTGGCCCGGACAAAGTCCACTCCTGGAGCTTTGGTTTTGAACGGGAGGTTACCAAGAACGCTGCCTTTGAAGCCCGCTACATCGGCAACCATGCCGTCAACGTGTTTCAAGCGGTGAATGGCAATCCGTTTATTACTGACCTGCAAACGCACTTTCCCAACCTGGTGCCTTCGGGGCTGAGTAGCTGCAACGATCCCAACGCTCCGGCCCTTATGCAAGGACGGTTGAACTGCAATTTCGGGCTGGAACAGCAATATACCAACGGCGCCTATTCCAACTACAACGCTTTGCAAATGGAATTTCGCGCCAACAATCTGTTCAAGCAACTGACGGTAAGGACCGGCTACACCTGGAGCAAGACTCTGGATAATACCAGCGAAATCTTCGCCACCGGAACCGCCGGCAATACCACGACGTTCGCGCAAAACCCAACCCAGACGGGAGGCGCGGAGTATTCCATCTCTGGCCTCAGCGTTCCTAATGCATGGACCATCACTTTCATTGAGCAGTTGCCCTTCTTTAAAGAGCAGCACGGCTTTGTGGGCAGGGTGTTGGGAGGATGGGCTGTTTCGGCTGATTATATTCTGGCCTCCGGTCAGCCCTACACTCCGGTGCAAAACAATGAAGAAGCTCTTTTCACGGCAGCGGGCGACTTTTACGACGCTAATTTCGTGGCGAACTTCGTCGGACCTGACATTGCGCGGCCGTTCTTTGGTGGCCAGACAGCTCCGGTCAACTCGGTTGCGATTTTTGCCGGTGATGCCCGCTCCTCCTGCTCGTCTGGGTTAGGAGTCGTCGCATCCGCGGGATGTACGAGTCTCGCCGCCAATCCAGCGATCCCGAACGCTCAACTCATCAGCTTGAATTCAATCAACACAGCCGGTACCAACTCGGTGGTTACCGTCACCAACGCTCAAGCAAGGTACATCATCAATATGGGAACGGCTCAAACCATCTTCGGAACACCGTTCGGAAATGTGCCTCGCAACAGCGTCACCGACGCCCCACAGAATATCGGGAACCTCTCGGTGTTCAAGAACCTGAAACTCGGCGAGCGCATGAACTTTGAGATGCATTTGACCGCGCTCAATGTCTTCAACCACTTCAACTTTGCCTCCGTGGATCCCGCCGTGGACCACGCCGGTCTCGGTGGTCGTCCGGGCAGCGGTCTCGGATTTGCCTTGCCGTTTGTTAGCGGAGCGAATGGACGCACCGTCTTTGTCGGGGGCAGGTTTACCTTCTAGTCGAGTTTCCGCCTTCGGAATCCAGCCCGCCGATTCGTCGGCGGGCTTCTTTCGGTGCGCCCGGCAGGGCGCACTCACTTGGAGGTGAAAGTCCTCTACACACCTGGCAAGGGGAAGCGTTAGTCGAACGGCAAGGGTGTCTACCCTTCGGGTTGCGCTCGTGGCCGGGATTATTGGCGCCGCCGCCCTTAGACTTCCCCTGGCCCCGATCAACTCCGCATGGTGGCGAGTCGCGAACGATAACAATGGCGATCTGCGGGAAGAAATTGGCTGGCCCGAGCTGGTAGAAACAGTGGCTGGCATACGCGATTCGCTGCCCCCGCAAGATCGCACCCGGCTGGGCGTTCTGGCCGGAAACTACGGTGAGGCCGGAGCCCTCAACCTGTATGGTCCAAAGTATGGATTGCCACGGCGATCAGCGGCATCAATTCGTTTTGGCAGCGCGGCTATGGCGATCCTCCGCCGCAGACGCTGATCATAGTAGGAATCCCGCGCCGCTTCATGGACCGCCATTTCACCGGTTGCGCGCTGGCGGGGCACACCTGGAACCGCTACGGCGTGGAGAACGAAGAGACCCAGGACCCATCCCGACATCTTCGTTTGCCGCGGCCTGCTTGATCAGGGCTGGCCCGAGTTCTGGAGCGACATTCAGTACCTCGGGTGAGGGAAACCGGGGACAGTCCCCGGTCACCCCGAAGGCGCCAGCAACCGCCGCCTCGAACTCCAATTCCGCTTCGTGTGCTGACGCTTTGGATTCCGCTACTTCTTCTTTGGAGTCAGCGGCTGCCACAATTCGATCTTGTTGCCGTCGGGATCGTAGATCCACGCGAACCGGCCATAGTCTGCGTCCTGGCGCTTGGGATCGATCTTGACGCCTTCTTTCTGCAGCCGTTCAAGCAGCGCATCCAGGTCGTCCACGATGTAGTTCACCATGAAGGCTTGGCTGGGCTCGAAGTACTTGGTGTTTCCAGGGAACACGCTCCAGACGGTCACATGCTCCTTCTCGGGGTTGTCTTTCTCCCGCCACGGCATCATGACGCCCCCGCCTTTATCCGCGAGTCCGAGATGCTTGCCGTACCACTCACGCATCTGTTGTTGATTCGCGGACTTGAAGAATATTCCACCGATCCCCAGGATTCGTCCTCGCTCGCTCGGCATCGCCGCTCCTTCCTTCGCGCTTGCCGCATTTGCCGCGGTGCTCGCCTGTTGCTGCGCGGGGCAAACCGGCAGCAGCAATACAGCCAGAGCGGACAGAACGGGCATTGCCTTGCGCAACATGCGGGGATTGTAGCAACAATTCTTGTGTCCGTGCCAGAAGCAACCATTCACGAAAATCGCCCAGCTCGACGGAGCTTCCGCAGCTTCCAAGGATCCGCTCTCTCGCCTACTTCATGCCAGTAGTCGAAGAACTCCAACTCCAGCCGCTGCCCGATGGCTACGTCGATTATCTGCGCCTCAAGCTCCAGCGCTTGGCTCGGAATCCAGCGTGATGTTCGAAAAACTGCGTTTTTGAATGATCGCTAACACCCCTCGATCCCGAACACTCTTAAAATATAACAATAGCGTAATATAATAATATATGATATCGTATAAAAAGACTGGCTCCGCCCAGGCGGATGCCAAGTGAGCTCTTTGACAAAAAGCACTCAGCATTCAGCACTCAGCGTTCAGCCAAAACCGACCGACAACTCAAAAACTGTCTCAGCTTAGGGGGTGCACCTCAGCATATTCAAGTGCATATGCAGTTTTGGGGTGAGATGGGGTGAACATGGGGTGAAGTGGGGTGAAACGGGGGGTGGGGGAGGGAGTAGCGAACAAAAAGCGATCAAACTCTCCGATCTCTTTTGTTTTCAGCATCAGGCAGAAGAGGAATGCCTCAAATCACCCCAGAAATATGGAAACCGTGGGCAGGAAAGCGGGGACTTACCAAGCGGGACAACCAGAGATGGAACTCCAGCCATCTTTTGGCTGTTAGGTCGTGCTTGCACCCGTCAGGATCAAGTCCAGGCAGTGCCTTGGGCATTGAACATTGGCTTGATCTTGCGGGTGTGGCAGCGACACCCCTGCCTTGTGAAAGCGTTCCCCTAAGTGACTTTCTGGAGGACGAGCGCGTGGACGCCCTGGTCCAGGACATCCGCTTCGGCCTGCGCATGCTGCTGACAAATCCCGCCGTGACCGCGGTGGCGCTGCTGACGCTGGCGCTGGGCATCGGCGCGAACACAGCCATCTTCAGCGCCATGAACTTTCTGATGCTGAGGCCGTTGCCGGTGCGCAATGCCGATCGGCTGGCGGTGATCGCGCCCAAACTGGAGGGCGATGACGGATTCAATCACTTCTCCTATCTCGACTTCCGCGACCTGCGCCTCCAGGCGGACGCATTTTCTGACGTGCTGGCCTACAACCTCGCCATCCTCGGCCTGGATGCATCCGGAAAAGCCGAGCCCGTGGTCATCAGCGAGGTGAGCGGGAATTTCTTTCAGGCACTGGGGCTCAAGCCGGCTGCGGGCCGGCTGATTTACGGCGAGGACGCGGAAAAACCCGGCGCTGAGCCGGGGATGGTCCTGGGCTACGCGTACTGGAAAAGGCGATTCAACGCCGATGTGAAAGTCATCGGCAGCCAGGTGAAGCTGAACGGGCGGGGCGTGACCGTCATAGGCGTGGCGCCGAAGGGCTTTCATGGCTTGTGTTCCCTGGTGGACATGCAGGCCTACATTCCCCTGGGCGTGAAGCGACTGTGGAGCGAGAACGATGATTTCTGGGGGCAACGCGATTCCCGCAACCTGAGCGCGCTCGGGTTCCTGAGGCCGGACGTGAGCTGGGAACGGGCCCAGACCTCGGTGAACGTGGTGATGCGGCGGCTGGCGCAGCAATATCCGGAAGCGGAAAAGGGAATCAGCCTGCATGTGTTCCCGGAAACACTGGCCCGCCCCGAGCCTGATGCATCGGATGGCCTGGTGATCGTGGCCGTGCTGTTTACCGTGCTGGCCGGATTGGTCCTGCTGCTGGCTTGCACCAATGTGGCCAACATCCTGCTAGTGCGGGCCACGGCACGGGAGCGGGAGATGGCGGTGCGCGCGGCTTTGGGCGCGGGCCGCCTGCGCCTGGTTCGCCAGCTGCTTACCGAGAGCATGCTGCTCGCGCTGTTGGGCGCAGCGGCGGGACTGGGGTTGGGTTATGGCGTCAGCAGCTTGCTCAGCTCGATCCGGTTGGAAGCCTTGAATATCCCGCTGCGTTTTGACTTCGATTTTGACTGGCGAGTTTTCGTCTTCGCCATGGGCTCGGCGGCGTTCACTGGCATCATGGTGGGCGTTGCTCCGGCCTGGCGAGCTTCGCGCACCAGCCTGAACCAAGTGCTGCGCCAGGGCAGCTGCGGAGTCCTCACCAGCGGCAGGCGTCCGTGGTTGCGCGGCGCCCTGGTGGTGGCCCAAGTGTCGAGTTCTCTAACGCTACTGGTGGCCGCCGGATTGTTCCTGCGCAGCGCGAGCAACGCGGAGGACGTGGATCTTGGCTTTGATCCACGCCACGTTCTTAACCTGGGCATGAACACGCAAAACATCGGCTTCGATCAGGCGCGCTCACGGCAGTTCTATCGTGAACTGGAAGACCGGGTGCGCGCGCTGCCGGGAGTGGAAAGCGCCAGCCTGGCTTCTTTCGTGCCCATGGGCTATCTCGGCACCAGCGATCGCGTCTATCCGGAAGGAACAATCTCGTCCCATGGCGAACCGGCGCTGGTGGTTTCATTCGCTGTTGTGGACCCGCCGTATTTCCAAACCATGAAAGTGCCGGTCATCCGTGGGCGGGCCTTCGCGGCCGGCGACTCGGAGAAGTCGCCGCCGGTGGCGATTGTCAATGAAGCCATGGCGCGGCGCCTGTGGCCCAATCAAGACCCCATCGGCAAACGATTCCGCGCCGGCAATGCTCTCGCCAAGTTCGTTGAAATTATCGGCGTGACCCGGCAAGGTAAATATGGCAGCCCTGCCGAGGGTCCGGCATCGTTCTTCTATCTGCCCCAGGCACAGGCCCCAACCCTCTATCGTGTGCTGCAGATCCGCGCCGCCTACGATCCGGGGGTTTTTGTCCGGCTGGTGGAAGAACAAATCCACGGTCTGGCGCCGGGACTGCCGGTATTCGGAGTGGAGACCATGGAGCAAACCTTGCAGGGCGGGAACGGGCTCTTGCTCTTCCGGATCGGCGCCAATCTCACCGCGGCTCTCGGCTTTCTGGGACTGGCTCTGGCGCTGGTGGGCGTTTACGGCGTGATCTCTTATGTTGCCGCGCAGAGGACACACGAAATCGGCGTGCGCATGGCCCTGGGGGCCAATCGCCGCGATATCCTCAAGCTGGTTCTGCGACAGGGTCTGGCCCTGGTGGGCGCGGGCGTGATGGTGGGGCTGGTGCTGGCCTTCGTGGTCACGCGCAGCCTGGACAGATTGCTGCTTGGCGTGGCTCCCGCCGATCCTGTTATTCTTTCGCTGGTGGCGATTCTTCTGTTGGTCGTGGGGCTGCTGGCTTCGTACATTCCCGCGCGCCGGGCGATGAAAACGGAGCCGCTGAAGGCGTTGAAGTGCGAGTGAACGATGTTCGCTTCTGTCGCCCAGTGTTCAAAAGCGAACAGTCGAAGGGGGAAGCGCACCTCCCCTTTCTTCGTATAACCCTTGAAATCAGATAGTTAGAGCGCTGTCAGGTTGGGAACGACAATTGCAAAGTTTTAACTGGGGCCTCACTGGTTGAGGCCATCCATCCGGAGGTAACCGCCCGTGGGTACGTTCATCCAGGACATCCGTTTCGGCTTCCGCATGCTGGTCAAGAATCCCGCAGTCACGATTGTTGCGGTACTCACCCTGGCGCTGGGCATCGGCGCGAACACCGCCATATTCAGCACCATGAACGCGCTCTTCCTGCGTCCGCTGCCAGTGCAGCATCCTGAGCGGTTGATTTATGTGGCGCCTCTTCAGCCAGGGGCTCCCGGCTATACGCAATTTTCGTACCCTGATTTTGAGGATCTGCGTTCGCAATCTTCCGGCGTCTCTGACGTTTTGGCCTACACCATTGGCCTGGTTGGATTTGACGCCGACGGCAAAGCCGAGCCCCTTGTGGTCAGCTACGTATCCGGGAACGTATTTCCGGCTTTGGGCCTTAAGCCGGCAGCGGGGCGGCTCATCGCTGGGAAGGAAACGGAAAAGGCAGCCACCGATCCGGAGATCGTCCTCAGTTACTCGTATTGGAAGAAGAAATTCAATGCTGACCCATCGATCATAGGGAAGCAAGTCAAGCTGAACGGGCACGGAGCCACCGTCGTGGGAGTGGCGCCCGAAGGCTTCAAAGGACTCTACTCCGTGATGGAGATGCAGGCTTACCTGCCGATGGGCCTGCAAAGTATCGAGATCGGTTCAGAGGATTTCTGGACCCGGCGCGACCTGCGCGGTCTCACCGTGCTGGGCATGCTGGATCCGGGCGTCGGTATCAGGCAAGCCCAAAGCTCGGCGGATGTGGTAGCGCGGCGGCTGGCGCAGGAGTACCCTGACGCCGATAAAGGGCTGACCATGCAGTTGTATCCCGAGCGGCTGGCACGCCCCCAGCCCTCGCCCCAAAACCAGGTCCTGATCGTCGGCATAGTCTTCACAGTGCTTGCGGGTTTAGTCTTGCTGCTGGCCTGCAGCAACGTGGCCAACATCGTGCTGGTGCGGGCCACCGCGCGGGAACGCGAGATGGCTGTCCGCGCCTCTCTCGGCGCCGGACGTATTCGTCTGATCCGCCAGCTTCTCACCGAGAGCGTGCTGCTTGCGCTTCTGGGAGGTGTTGCCGGGATGATCTTCGGCATCTGGGGCAGTCGCATGATCGGCTCCATCCGGATGGACGCGCCGGTTCCGCTGAGCATGGATTTCGGTTTTGACTGGCGGGTCTTCAGCTACGGCATGATGGCCGCACTGACCGCCGGTATCCTGGCCGGCTTGCTGCCCGCGTGGCGCGCCTCCCGCACCGACTTGAACACGGTGCTGCATGAAGGCAGCCGGGGCATCCTGGCCGGCAGTTCCCGTTCGCGCATGCGCAGCGCCCTGGTGGTGGCCCAGGTAGGCGCATCCCTCATGCTGCTGGTGGCGGCGGGATTGTTTCAGCGCAGCGCGCAAAACGCGGAGCATCTGTATCTGGGGTTTGACCCCGGCCATCTGATCAACATCGGAACTGACCCGCACAACGTTGGCATGGACACTGCGCGCGCCCAGCAGTTCTACCGGCAACTGAAAGACCGGGTCCAGGCTCTTCCCGGCGTGCAATCGGCCACCATAGCCTTTTCCGTACCCATGGGCTATTACGGAAATACGGCGCCGGTGTATGTGGAAGGGCAGGTGGTCAATCCCAAACAAGGAGCGCCTGACCTGAATTACAACAGCGTGGATGAAGACTATTTCACCACCCTGCGCATGCCCCTGCTCAGCGGCCGGGCTTTTACGCGACATGATGACGAACACGCGCCTCAAGTCGCCATTGTCAACCAGGTCATGGCCAAACTCTTCTGGCCTGAACAGGACGCCGTTGGCAAGCGCTTCAGCATCAAGGGCCCGGGCGGTCCGTTTCTGGAAGTCGTGGGTGTGGCCACTACCGCCAAGTATTTTGGTCCGGCTGAAGATCCACGTCCGTTTTTCTATATTCCGCAGATCCAGGATCAGCTGAGCACGCTGCGGACGCTTCAGGTACGCACTGCAACGACACCCGGGCCGCTGATCCCGGTCGTAGAAGAGCAAGTCCACGCGCTGGTGCCGGAGTTGCCCATTTTTCTCTCTGAGACCATGGAGCAGTCTCTGCAGGGTGGAAACGGATTCTTCTTCTTCCATTTGGCCTCAAAGTTGACTGGAGCTCTGGGACTCTTGGGCGTGGCTCTGGCCCTGGTCGGCGTCTACGGAGTGATCTCCTATGTGTCCAGCCAGCGAACCCACGAAATCGGTGTGCGGATGGCCCTGGGCGCCAGCCGCGGTAAGATCCTGGGAATGGTTCTCCGCCAGGGCCTGGTGCTGGTAGGCGCGGGGGTGCTGGTGGGATTGGTGCTGGCTTATGTCGCTGCGCGCGGCGTATCCAACTTTCTCGTGGGCGTGAGTCCCAGCGATCCCCTGACCTTTGCGGTGGTGGCAGTTTTCCTGATGACGGTTGGCCTGCTCGCTTCCTACATCCCCGCGCGCCGCGCGATGAAAGTCGAGCCGCTCAGGGCGTTGAAGTACGAATGAAACCCTACTCGTGCCTTAGCGCGATCATCGGATCCACGTTCACCGCTCGGCGGGCGGGAAGGTAACAGGCTAGCAGCGCGACCAGAGTCAACAACATAGCGACGGCGACGAACGTTAACGGATCATGCGCGGTGACGCCGAAGAGCTGGTTGGCCATCAGGCGCGTCAGCGCCAAGGCGGCAGCGATGCCGATGGCCACGCCCATGAGCGCCATTTTTGCTCCCTGGCCGAGCACCAGGCGCATCACGTCCCTGCGTTGGGCGCCGAGGGCCATCCGCACGCCGATTTCCTGCGTGCGCTGGCCGATCATGTAGGAAATCACGCCGTAAATTCCGACGCACGAAAGAACCAGTGCGAGCGCCGCGAAGGTGCCGAGAAGAATCATCGTCAGCCTGCGCGCCGCGAAGGAGCCGGCTACGACTGCGTCCATGGTTTGCACGGCGTAGATGACTTCGCGAGGGTCAATTTCATAAACGGCGCGGCGAAGCGGGCCCATGATGGCTGCGGGATCGCCCTGGGTGCGCAGCACCACGGCAACCGCGTCCGCGGCGAGAGGCATGAGCTTCTCGGGAAGCTGCATGAACGGGTAGAAGAACTGCGCTTCGACGGCCGATTTTGCGTCCCCACCGGGCCCCCACTGTTTTATGTGGCCTACAACGCCCACGATTTCCGCTTGCACGTTGAACTGCTCGAGATGCACATGCTTCCCGATAGGATTCTCATGAGGGAAGTAGGTACGCGCAAAGACGTCGTCGATGTCGATGACCACGGGGGCGTTCTCGTTGTCTTGCGGACTCACGAAGCGGCCGCGCTCCCGGGTGATGCCCATGGCTTGCTGGAACCCGGCCTCGACGAGATAAAACATCGCCTGGGGCATCTCGTTGTCATTGGCAGGCTTGGGCCGGCCTTCGATCCAGAAGGGCAACGACGAGTCATGGATCATCGGGCGCGAGCCGAGCGTCACGGAAACGGCTTCGACGCCGGGGAGCGAACGCATCTTGTCGTCGAACTGGCGCAGGCGGGCGCGAGTTTCAGCGGAAGTGGTTGTGGATGAGGACGGCATCGACAAAGTGAAGGTGATGGCGTGGCTGGGATTGAATCCCGGATTCACGCGCCAGAGCGCCGCCAGGCTGCGCAACATCAGTCCGGCGCCGATCAGCAGAACCAGGGCCATGGCGACTTCGCCGGCCGCGAACACTCCCTGCAGGCGGTGGCGCGCGCCGCTCATACCGCGGCCGCTTTTCTTGAGTACCTCCTGCACGTTTACCTGTGAGACTCTGAGGGCCGGCGCCAGGCCGAAGACAATCGCCGAAAACAGCGAGAGCGCTATCGTGAAGAGCAAGACGCGTCCATCGAGCGAAATTTCGCCGGCGCGCGGCAATGTGCCCGGCAAAGTCTTGAGCACTGCTTTGGTGCCGCCCAGGGCGAGCAGGAGCCCGAGCGTCCCGCCCGCGCCGGCCAGCAACATGCTTTCGGTGAGCAGCTGGCGGACCAGGCGCGCGTGGCTGGCGCCCAGGGCGGCGCGAACAGCGAACTCGTGCGAGCGGCCGGTCGAGCGCGCGAGAAGAAGATTGGCGACGTTGGCACAGGCAATCAGCAGCAGGAAACCGACGGCGGCCAGAAGCACCAGCAGGAACGGCTGCACGTTGCCGACGATATCTTCCTTCATGGAAACCAAGGCAATGCCGGCGTCCTTATCGGCGACCGGGTAGGCGGCCGCGAGATTGCGCGCGATGACCTCCATGTCGGCTTTAGCCTGGGGGAGCGTAACCCCTGGTTTCAGCCGGCCGAAGGCATGCGCGCTCACCGAGATGCGGCGATCGCGAAACGAAGGATCGGTCCACTGGCCGAGCGGAGTATAGACGTCGCGGTCATGGCCATAGAACGTGAAGCCGGCAGGAATCACGCCGACTACGGTGTAGGACGTGCCGTTCAGGGTGAGCGATTTTCCCAGGATACCTGGCGACGCCCCGAATTTGCGCTTCCACAGTCCTTCGCCCAGAATCACCACCGCTGCAGCGCCCGCCTGATCGTCATCGGCGGCAAAAGTGCGGCCAAGAATGGGCTGCACGCCGAGCGAGGAAAAGAAGTCCGCGGAAATCATGTAGCCGCTCAGGCGTTCGGCTTCGCTCGAGCCCGTAACGTTGTAATCCTGGTTGCGGTAGACGGCCATCGAGGAAAAGGTCTTCGTGTCGTGTTGCCAATCGAGAAAGTTCAGATAAGTGACCGGGGCCTGGTCGAATCCGGGCGTGGTTGCATAAACGGCCACGATCTGCTCGGAATGCGGATACGGGAGCGGGTTGAGCAACACGCCGTTGACCACGGAAAAAAGCGCCGTGTTCGCGCTGATGCCGAGCGCGAGAGTCAGGACGGCGATGGCGGCGAAGCCCGGCGATTGCAGGAACATCCGGATCGCATAACGTAGGTCTTGTGACAGTGTCGTCATGAGTGCATTGACTCCCACATCATCAGTGATTCTAATCTTGTTAGGACGCGCTCTCTAGGCTGTCACGCGGCGGAGCTTTTCGTGGAAAAGTTCGCCGGCAGACGCGACCGCGGATTTGCGTGTCTTCCCGGGGTATCCACGTTGGGGAACCTTCATTCCCTTTCGTTCTGCCCAAAGACTGAACCGAAGAACACCGAACGCCTTCGTCGTAGCATTTCGTCGATGGCCTGTTGCATCTGGCTGCGCACTTCTCCGCTGATCTTCCTGACCACGGCATGGTCATGAGCGGCCTCCGGCCTGTATTGCTGTTCTACGTGAATAGGCGGCAAGAACCGGATGTGCCACTTGGACGGGAACGGCAAGGGCAGAAACGGAAAGGTTGAGACCGGCAGACAGGGCCAGTCAGAATAACGCATCCAGGGAAGAAACTTGATCTGCTTGAAAATCGGGTAGGCTTCAGCGCTGCCGACGTTCACAAACGGAACAATCGGGACCCGCCACCGCAACGCCATTTTGACAAAGTCCCGCGCAAAGCCCCGCACCTTGTACGCCTCGCGATAGACCGTGAAAGCGCCCTGCACGCCTTCCGGGTAAACGCCGAGAAGTTCGCCTTTCGAAAGAACGCGGTCGGCGCTCTCCTGGCAGGCTGCGACTCCGCCAAGTTTGGTCACGAAATTCGCAATGGGCCGGAACTTCAGCAAGCCGGGATGCGTGAGGAAACGCGGAACCCGTCCGGTCTGACGCATCAGCAGATGCAGAGCCATGACGGCGTCCCAGGGCATGAAACCGCGGTGCGTGCCGGCCAGGACCGCGGCCCCTTGGCGAGGCACGTGTTCCAGGCCCCGGGCTTCGATGCGCCAGTAGCGGTCACAGAGGAAGTTGAATGTCGCGCGCCAGCGCGCGATGTAGCTCAAGTCCATTCCGAATTCATCGAACTCTGGCGCCTGGGCCGCTTCAGCCACGCTTTGCTTCCGGTCATTGGTGCGATTTTGTGCCGCGATTATACGCGGTCACGTCGAGCGACAAAAAGCCATTTGTGGGTTCATCGCTGGCGCGATGAACGTCTGCCTAAAGGCCCGCGATTCACAAGCGAATCGCTAGACGCTGATACGCGGTAGTGGGTCCGTTCAAACTGACCCACTACCGAAGGTCGTTTCACCCTCGTCATTGCGGCTTTCTTTACAAGTCAGGTTCAATTTCATAAACTTATGCCCACACTCTCCCGGGAAATCCCTAA
>DATDGY010000142.1:0-3020 GCA_036521855.1 Candidatus Angelobacter sp. | reverse complement strand
GTCGTGAAGCTACTCGGCCACAAAAGTCCCCATATGACGCTGCATTACCTCGAAATCACCCAAGCCGACCTGCAGCGTGAGTATCATCTGGCTCGCACCCACCCTAGACATCTTGTCCCATCCCCCCCAACGCTTCACACTCCTCCGGCCAGTGCCGACCCCAAAGGCATCCTCAACTCCCTGCAATCCGCCCAGCACGTCATGGAAGTGTTCCGCCGCACCCTTCCCGATGGGTCCAGCCGGCGTCTCCTCGATCGTCTGACCAACCGCCTCACAAAAATTGTCGCCCAAATCCGCAAACTCAGCCCACCCGCGGAATAGGCAGAGATTGGCCGGTTATGCCGAGCTCGGCATAACCGGCCTTATGCCGAGTACCGGATTATGCCGAGCGCTGCTGGTGAACAGCGGCGGGGCAGGCACCGAATCTTGGGTGTGCCCGGCATAATCAGAGCGCCGACAAGAACGCCAAAAGTGCGTCGTCTGGCTTGAATCGGGGAAAACCGCCTTCAACTGGCTGCAGTTTCCCGAGCGCCTGTTCCTTGGTCTTCAGATCCGCCTGGATGTAGATGTGGGTGGTGTCCAAGCTTTCATGGCCGAGCCAAAGAGCGATCACTGCGATTTCGACTCCAGATTGAAGAAGGTGCATCGCCGTGGTGTGGCGAATGACGTGGGGAGAAATCCTCTTGGCTTTGAGAGTGGGGCTGGCTGGCAAGGCTCGTCGTACAGCTTGCTGGAGGATGTAGGTGGCCCCGTCGGTGGACAGCGGTCCACCCCGGGCGCTGGGGAACAAGATGCGGTCGTCATTATCGCCACACTCGGTAACCCAGTTCCGCAACGTGCGGGAAGTAGTCGGCCACAATGGGACACTGCGTTCCTTGCGGCCCTTGCCCTTGAGATGCAGCAGCGAGGTCGCGCCGAAGGCGATCTGATGCTGCCGCAGGGTAAGAATTTCTGAGATGCGGGCTCCGGTATTGTAGAGCGTCAACAACAGGGCGTAATCGCGCTTCCCGATCCACGTCTGGGTGCTTGGCGTAGCGAGAATGGCATCCATTTCCGGCCGTGTTAGATAGCCGATCAAGCGGCGGTCCGCGCGTTTGGTGGGAATTGCCAGTACTTGCGCCGCTAGATCGAGGCGTACAGGTTCACGTAGGGTCACCAGCCGAAAAAAGGACCGGATTGCTGCCAGCCGCGCGTTCCGAGTCTGAACACTATTACCGCGGTCTCGTTCGATGCCGTCGAGGAACCGCATGATTGCTTTTGCCTGCAGGTCGTCCAGGGTTAGGTCAGATGGCTTCTTGCCGGTGGCCTGGCTCAGATGCTGGATCAGCAATCGAAAGGTATCTCGGTAGCTTGCCACAGTTTGTGGACTGGCACGGCGTTGGCGGACCAAATGATCCGTAAAGAAGGACTGCACCAGCGGCGCGATCAGCCCCGTGCCGCTGTTCATGAATCACCTCCGGGCTCGCAGGAACGCCGAAAAGCCTCCCCGGCGGCGGTTAACAACTCCGGCGTGGCCGTCAAATACCAGTAGGTCTCTTCTTTGCTGAGGTGGCCGAGATAGACCGACAGGTGTGGAAGCAAGGCGCGCACGTCGAGATTGGCGGCGTACCAAGCCAGGAGCCGCTGGACAGCGAAACCGTGCCGGAACGAATGCAGTAAGGGGCCTCGCTTGCCGTCGGCATTCTTGATCCCGACAGACTGAACGAGTTGGCGAAACATTCGACGGAGAGCCGAATACGAAAGAGGCAGCCGCTTTCCGGTAACGAAGAACGCTTTCGAAGGGCAGCGCAGCTTGGCCCGATTGCGTTCCTGCAAGTACGCACGCAACTGGTCTGCGGTACTGGAATGGATGGGCACGATCCGCGCCTTATAGAACTTCGCTTTACGGATATGAAGTTGGGGAGGATCTGCTTCCAAGCGAACATCGTCGACCGCGAGAGCGATCACCTCGCCTGCGCGGAGCCCGGTGCTGGCGAGCAAGCCAATGATCAGGTAGGGAGTCCGTTGCGACAACGAACCCGGTTCCCACAACCGAGAGGTGGCTTGCTGGAGCTTGGTGATCTCCTCGGGCGAGTACCAACGGGGTTTCGGGCGTGGCTGGTGCGGCAGTAAGCTCGGTCCAGGCACTTCGGTGTCCGGAACGCTGGCTTTGAGGTGTCTCAGAAAACAGCGTGCATGGATCAGGCGCATTCTCTGCCCCGGAATACCGCAATGAAGCGCTGCGGCGCTGATCCAATCCAATATCGTCTGCGTGCGGATCGGCCACGAGAAACCTTTTGCTTCTACGTAGTCTGACAGTTCTCGCAGATTGTAGGATTCGTACTCCGTCTGAAACCCAAGCGAATTCCGCAAGTGCAGGTAAGCCTCAATGTGTACGCGAAACTGAGCCGGATTCACTGTGCGCCTCCCGGCCAAGGTAAAGCGACCTGTGCAAGGGATCGCAGATCGAGTTTGGCGTAGATGCCTGTGGTAGTGAGCGAACCATGCCCGAGGATGTCGGCGACCTCTTTGAAGCTCGCTCCGCTGCAGACCATGGTTGTGGCCAGTGTGTGGCGCAGGACGTAAGCGCCGGAACACGGAGCGCCGATTCCTGCTCGCTGTAGCAGGCGGTTCACTAGCTTGGCCATGAACCCATTGCCACGTATCGGCGGATGCCCAGGCCCGCGGCTGAGAAACACAGCACGCTCGGTGCTGGCTGGCCGCGCCTCGCGCAAATAGCTGGCCAACGCGGCGCCCGCATCCTTGGGTAATGGCAGCACTCTCTCCCGGCTGGTTTTACCGGCGCGGATGAGCACACTGCCAGTGGTCCAATCCAGATCCTGCAATCGGAGTCTCAATACTTCGCTGGGACGCAGGCCCAGGCGAGCAGACAGCAGAAGCATGGCCCGGTTCCGGACCGCGCCTGGGCCTTCTGCCGGACACAGCGTTAGCAGATTCTCCAGTTGTTCCGCAGAGACGTGTCGCGGGACCGTAGCATGCTTCGAACGCCAGATCGGCGGCACCGCGCCATCGAGTCCTGC
>DATDGY010000141.1:0-21337 GCA_036521855.1 Candidatus Angelobacter sp. | reverse complement strand
GTCAGCGGCCGATCCGTGGACGCCGGTTTGGAGCAGCCGGCCAGCGCCACCAGAACGAATAGGGAATGCGGCAAGAGATGCTTCATTTCGCCGCCTCGTTCTCTCTTGCCTTCAGCGTCATGAGGAAGGCGGTGAGATCCCGGGCCTCGTCGTCACTAAGATTGGGATTGGGCATGGTGGTGCCGGGAACCACCGCTTGGGGATTCTTGAGCCACTTGTAAATCCAGACCGCTGGGCGGCGGTTACCCACTGCCGCGAGTGGCGGGCCGATGTAGCCCTTGTCTTTCTTGAAGTCGATGATATGGCAGGACTGGCAGGCGTATTTCGTGTAATACAGCGCCTTGCCCCGGACGGCCGCCTCGGCGTTCAAGGTGCGAACATCCAAAGCTCGCGAATTGAAGCCTGGGGCCTGATACCCGTTCAGGATGTAGTCAGAAACAGTCTTGTTCTCAGCCTCCGTCAAGTTGAATTTGGGCATTCTGCGAATCAGTGCGGGCCGCAGCGTGTTCGGGTTCTTCATAAAAGCGTACAGCCAATCGCGTTGCACAGCGCTTCCTTCCCACGTCAGGTCGGGCGCCATGTCTCCGCCATTCCCGTTGATGGTATGGCAGCTCATGCAGCGCAACTCCTCCAGCAGCAGGCCTCCTTCGCCGCCGGGATGGTATTTGGGATGGGGTGTAACGCGGACCAGTTCCGGCGGCATGGTGACGGCACGGTCCGTTTGCGCCAGCAGAGCGGTGGTGATTGCTTCAATTTGCGGCTCAGCCAGAGTGAATTGAGGCATTTTCAACGCAGGACCGAAAGCCCGCGGATCGTGAATCTTGCCGGAGATATAGTCGGGCAGCGTTTCCGGCATACCGCGAAGGAACCCGACCTGGAAGAGAGGTTTGCTGCCAATACGCGACAAGTCAGGCGCAAAATTCTCAGGAGGGTTCACACCGTTGATCTGGTGGCAGGCGGCGCAACCGTATTCGGCTACAAGCGTCTTGCCGCGAGCGATGCTTTCCGCGTCCGAAGGCGGCAGATGCACATTCGCCAGGAAGTCCGGGTCCTTCTTGCTCAGCAGGAAGGTGGAGAGCAAGGCAATCTGCTTGTCGTCGAAGCGATAACGCGGCATTCGCGTCTTTGGATCGTAGCCCTGCGGCTGGTTCAGCCAGCGAATCAGCCACTCGGAGTTGACTTTGCTGCCAACCTTGGTCAGTTCCGGCGCAAGGTCGCCCCCCACCAGGTTACCAGCCTGGTTCTGAATCGCATGACAGGACGCGCAAAACAGCGTGCCGTACAGGCTGGCCCTGGCCTGTGCGGCATCGGCGGACTCCGCCGGAGCGGGAATCTTGGCAACGCCATGCTGAGCATTCTCCGAAGGAGTGCTTTGTGCGATCAGAAACGAAGCAATGTCTGCCGCCTGTTGATCGTTAAACCGGAAGTTGGGCATGGTGGACGTGGCCGAGTACGCTTGGGGATTCTTGATCCATGCAAAGATCCACTCGCGCGTGGTCTTCTCTGCAACGTGGAGCAGCGATGGCGGCTCATCCACGGGAGTCATCCGGGTACCGTCCGGTTGGGTGACGCTGTGGCAGTGCACGCAGCCGTAGCGCGCCAGAAGCTGGCGTCCCAGATTGAGCTGGGGTGTTCCCTCAAGTACATCCATATGACATTGCCCGCAGGAGCCCTCCAAGTATCGGGCAGGCAAGATTGGCTGCTCCCAGGCTTTGGTGCTGTAGTGGGCCTCTTCCACGGTGGTGGCCGCGCCTTGTCCGTGGTGGCACATGACACAGCCGAATTCAGTAAGCGAGTGGGGCATGGGCGGATGCGGGCGGAACGGCTGCTTCCTCACGTCCGCCAAACTGGGCTCGTTCAAGGCGAGATGGCAGGTGGCGCAGCGGTCGACCACGCCGCGTTCGGGAATCCAAATTTGCTGGATACCGCTTACCGTGCGGCGTTCCAGTGTGGCGGCATCCGGCCGGGTGCGGATCAATTTCCGATACTCACGTTGATAGTGTCTCCACTGATTGAAGAAGTCCTGGGTGGGCGCGATCAACAAAACACCCACCAACAGCAGGCTGGCCCAGGCAAAACGGCGTGCTGGGTCCCCGAGGAAGATGCGGCGCAACCTGCCGAATTGATCTCGCAAGCTCAATCACGTTCTCCAGGGCCAAACCCACGACCATCCCGGGCCGCGGAAAAATGTGCCTACTGAAGTTAAAGTGACCGCTTCCATGAGGAACCAGGTCATGATCCAGAAGGGAAGCGGTTTGGACGCCAGCCAGGCTCGAAAGCCCTTGTCTTGCCGGTTGGAGCTTTGTGCCGCCAACACCATGAAGCCCCCCACAATCCACACCGGCAGCAGGGGATCCCAGGCATGGAAACGAATCAACAGCACGCTAAGGACAACAACCACAATGCCCAGCGTCAGCAAGCGGCTGGATTTGTTGCGCACCCAGAGGTTCTCCTCTTTGACGTTGACGTGAAAAAAAGGAATAACGACCAAGGCAAGCACGATCAATCCGGGAAGGATAATGCCGGCCACGAACGGCGGAAAATAGTGCAGCAGTTCTTGCAATCCGGTGAAATACCAAGGCGCCTTGGCGGGATTGGGTGTGTGCAGAGGATCGGCCAGTTGTTCCAGGGGGGCGTTCCAGCGAAGCGCTATCAGGATCAAGCCTGCCGCCAGGACCTCAATGCCAATGATTTCGCGGAACAGCAATTCCCGGTACGAAAGAGTACGTCCTGCCTGAGGAGATGACGGCGCGCCGGATCCGGATGGGACAGGTCCTCCGTCAGGTCCCACCGTGTACATTCCGCCATCCTCATGCAGGCGCCAGAGGTGGATGGAGATAAGCAGAATGACCGTGAGCGGCAAGATCATGGTATGCAGCACATAGAAGCGCAACAGCGCATTGGCATTCACTGTATTTCCGCCCAGCAGGGTAAAGCGCAGCTTGTCGCCAATGAAGGGAATCGACGACATGATGTTCGATCCCACGGTGGTGCCCCAGTAGGACAGCTGGTCCCACGGCAGCAGGTATCCGGTATAGCTGAGCAGCAAGGTCAGTAGGAGGAGGCAAACCCCCACCACCCAGTTCAACTCGCGCGGGGGGCGGTAGGCGCGGCGATAAAACACCTTGGCCATGTGCACGAACACCAGAAACACCATGGCGTGCGCCGACCAGCGATGCAGGTTCCGCAACAGCACGCCGGACGAGATCACAAACTGCAGGTCCTTCATGTCCGCGTAGGCCTGGGGGATGGAGGGATGGTAGTACAGCATGAGCAGAATGCCCGTGATCAACTGGATGGTGAATGTCCCCAGCGTGAGCGCTCCGAGATACCAGGTGAGGCGGTATCCAAGTTGGGACTCGCGCACTCTGGCAGCAAAGATCTCCTGGAATTCGTCGCGCCACCGGGCGAGAGCTTGGATGGGATTGCTGGATGCAGGCGCGTTCACAGGTTCCTCCATGGTTACGCCCGCACATATTCGTTTTGTGGCGGCACGATGGTTGCGCGGTCGACCATCAGGCTGCCATCGTCGGCCATCCACATTTTCAACCACGGCAAAGGACGCGGCGCGGGTCCGGCAATGACGCTTCCATCGCGCTGGAACGTGCTTCCGTGGCAGGGACAGGCGATCACGCCTGGGTCCGGCTTCCAAACCGTCAGGCAGCCGAGGTGGGTGCAAACGGCATTCAAGGCATAAAAGCCTTCCGCCGAGCGAACTATAAAGACACCCAGGCGCGGATCCAGCGTGACCGAGTTCGCGGCGTAATGCTCAGGCTTGCCGGCGCTGACCACCGGCGAAGGCTCATAGAGCACGTTGGGAGAAAGATAGCGTACGCCGAAGACACACACGCCAGCGCCCGCCACGGCGAGCGAGGTGGCGCCCAACTTGATGAAGAACTCGCGGCGGTTCAGCTCAGGGGACTTGCTCCCGGGACTTTCCTTCTTGTCTTCTTCCGGCATGGCTCCTCGTTTCGACAGCGCAACAGCTTGCCTGGTTCTGCACAAATCCCGCTCGTGTTCCCGCCGGGGATCATAATAAAGGAGGCGTACTCCTCATCCGGCCCCGCCTCCTCCGTCTTGGAACTGGCTACTTGGTCAACGTGAAGTCAGCCGTGGTGGCTCCGGAGACAGTCACTTGTTTGGACTGTTGTTTCATGCCTTCGTGCCACACGCCGACCTTGTGGGCGCCGTTGGGAACATTTTGGATGGTGTAGGCGCCGCTGGCGTCCGTGGTGGCGTACAGCAAAGTCGGCACCACGACTACAAACGCGGACATCTCCGGATGTACGTTGCACAGCAAGGGAACCACACCAGGGTTGTCGAATTTGAAGTTGCGCTTCTCACCCTTGGGCCAGGTCCCGAGATTGTGTCCCAGCTTCTTGTCGCCGTTGATGTTGGTCCAGAAAACATTGTGGGCCACGCTGTCACTGTTCAGAAAATCGACAGTGGATCCCACCGGCACCACTATCACGTGGGGAATGAACAGGAGCCCTTTCTGATCAATGACGAACGGCTTGGCGGCCGCTTCCACCTTGGCGGAAGGATCCTCCACCCAAACCACGCTGCCGGCAGCGGCGCCGGAAACCTTGCCGCTGAGAGTGCCGGCCAGGGACACTTGCGAGACTGCGAGCATGACCACGAGCACGAACAGGAATGACTTAACCTTCATAATTCTTCTCCTTGAACTTTGGGTCAAAAGACGAATTCCAGCGCAACCACGGCGGTGTTGGTACGGAACGGCTGGATCGCTGCGGGCAATCCAGTAATGGGATTCGTGACCACCGTCACAAATTGCTGTGGACGGACCTGGTATTCGAATGACGCCTTGATATTGGCGTGGATCAGGAACTGCACGCCCGGGGTAAAGCGGTTGCGTGTGGAGTTGAAAGGCACTACGAATGGCGTTGTCGTGCTCAGTGCCAGGCCGTTGATGCGGTCCGCGCCGGAGTTGACCGCGTCCCAGCGCATGATGAGCATGGTCCAGGGCAAGACCAGGTAGTCCGCCTGAACGAAGCCGCCGGTGAACGATGCCGGGGAGCCGTGGACAAACCCCACTGGAGCCGGCGAAGTGCCGGTAATCGGCAGCGGCACTAGGGTGCCGGTGACATCGATGGGCAACTGGTTGGTGTCATGCCCATACATGAACAAGCCGTACACCTGCAGGGTTCGGTAGTTGAAGGTGAAGTCGCCGCCCACGCGATAGAAAGGCTCGCGCGCGGTCAGCACCGCTGGGGCGCCAAGGAGGTCGGTACCGCTGAAGCGCTGCACGGAGCGTCCGTAGAAGTAGTAGCTTCCCAGATTAAGGTAGGTATGATCGCGAGGCCCCGTGGCCCCGGCAGCCTGGATGGCATTGCGGCTCTTGGGATCGCGCTCCAGGTTGAAGCGGTAAGCGAAGCGGCCGTAGAGATCTTTGAAGTTCGCATCGGAAGCAAATCCAACTCCGCCGTTGGCCCCGCCGGTCGGCGACGGCACAAACGGACTGGTGTTTGCGCCTTGGACAACGCCGCTGGTGTTCTGGTCGACGACGGCAAACACGTAGTAATAGCCGCCAGTATGGAGGCCGCCGGTCAACTCAACGCCGTTGGCGCCGCCAGCCAAGGTGAACAGGTTGTTTACGTTCTGCTGCGGAAAGCCCGCGGTTTGCGAGCCGATGTTGGCTTGCGAGTAAATATCGTAGGGGCTGTAATCTATGGTCCGGGCCTGGGTGAAAGGGAGTTCCATCTCAAAGTGGCCGACACGGAGGTGCAGCGAGTTTTTGGGCAGGTGCATCAGGCGGCCGATGTTGACAAATTTAAGGTAACCGTCACCCAGTCCCCCGTTGGCGTTCTGACCGGAAACACTAAAGTCGTCATCCACCCAGAAGGCGATATCGCTGCCGAAGTCACCGGCGGCGAAGACGCTGAAAAACCCGGTGCTGAAATCAGTTTGGGGGATGAACGGCGCTACTGTCCCCGGAGGTCCAGCCAGAGTGTTGAAGTTGTTGCGATTGTGACCGGTGTACTGGAAGAAGGAATTCATGCGGAGCCCGATCGGGATGGCTCCCGGAATGGTTCCCGGCCATACAGCGTGAGGGAACTGGTCTTTTTGCGCCGGTGCTCCCAGCATGACGGGCGGTATTTTCAGAAATGTTTCGTTGTCAGTGGGGAACTTAAAACCCGCGTCCTTGAAAGCCTTGCCGAAATCGTTCAACTTGGGAAAATCGTTATGGCAGGTCGTGCAGGACGTCCCATACTGCCGGGCAAAAGCAGGGATAGCGTGCGTTACGGTGGGGTAGATCAGGAACAGCACCAAAAACAAACTCGACATTCCGAGTTTCATTTTCATAATTGCTCCTCGCGACTCCTCTGAATGTGCGGTACTGGAGAAACCGAAATCCGTGTGACGATCCTTGCGCGTCGACCATGAAATCGTATTTAACCGTATGTGGATCACGTTTGCCTGTGACGCAGATCACATTTGTCTCGGCTAAAATTTTCCAACAGGATACGCCGTTGCGGCTCGGTCTCGCAATTCAGTTGGGATCGCCTGGGGGCGCCGTAAAAAAAGGCCTTATCAAGTTGCTTTCGTGAGCTTGGCGCGGTTAGACAAACGCGCGCCGTCGCACAGCAGAGCTGCAAGAGAGATGCGCCCTCCCGCGTCGATGGTTGCAGGCGCGCTTACGCTTCGAATCTGTCCATACCGTCTGCCGGGAGGGCGGGCAGAGCCGCGAATGGTTCGCGCTTATTGGAGTTCGAGCCGGGCTGAAACCACTCCATCTTCGGGAGGCGAGAAGCGGAAGCCAGCGCGGACAAACATGTCCTTCATGTTGAAGTTTTCGGAAAGAGTGGCGGCTTCGAGGGCGGCGATGCGTTCTTTGCGCGCGATGTGGATGGTGCTCTCTAAAAGGTATGTGCCCAGGCCGCGGTTCTGGAATTTATCGGCGACAAGGAAGGCCACCTCAGCACTGTTGCCAGAGTGATTGCGGATCAGTCGGGCGATGCCGGCCACATGCCGTTCGCCGACGTTGCTGTACTCGGCGACCAGGGCGATTTCGCGGTCGTAGTCGATGAAACACTTGGTGAAGAGCCGCTCGTGCGCCACCCGGACGTCCAGCTTGAGAGGCAAGAAAAAGCGCAGATAAACGCTGGCCTCGGAGAGTTGTTTGTGAAAATCCACCAGCAGCGTCTCGTCGTCCGGCCGGATGGGGCGGACCGTAAAGTGCATGCCGTCCGCGGACTGCCAGCTAGAAACATACTGGCTGGGATAAGGACGAATCGCGGGCCGTGGCAGCACGGCGTCGCTCACCGTGGCAGGATGCAAGATCACGCGTGCGTCTAAAGCCAGGAATCCATCCGGGCCGGCGAGCAGCGGATTCATCTCGATGTCCGCAATGCGCGGGTTCTCGACCACCAACTCGCTAAAGCGTACCAGCAACTCTTCCAGCTTTTCCAGGTCAGCGGGCTTGTGCCCGCGGATGCCCTTCAGCGCCTGGTAAATGCGGGTGTTCTCCATCATGAGCCGAGCCAGCGTAGTGGTGAGCGGAGGCAGCGCGTGGGCGCGGTCGCGCAGCACCTCCACCAGTTCTCCGCCCAGGCCAAAAACCATCACCGGTCCGAACTGGGGATCGGTAGAGCTGCCCAGGATCAACTCGTAGCCCGGCTTTTTGATCATCGGCTGCACAGTGACGCCCTGGAAGCTGCCGTCGGGTGTGAAGGCGGCTTGAATGTCCGCAAATGCGGCGCGTACCTCCGCGTCGTTTTCCAGGTTGAGATGGACCCCGCCACGGTCCGACTTGTGAGTGACAGTCTCTGAATTAAGTTTCAGCACGACGGGGAACCCGATGGCTCGGGCAGCAGCAATGGCCTCGTTCGCGGAGAGCGCAAGCTTGGATGGTGTGACCGGCAGTTCGTATACGCCTAGTATCTGTTTGGATTCATGCTCCGTCAGGACGGTGCGGTTGCCGGCGAGCGCAGGAGCAACGATTTGGGCGACGCGTTTGGGACCGTCTTCGGGCAGATCGCCGGCAAACATCGGAGCTTCATACAGCGCGCGTAGGTTGAAGCTGTAGCGCCACATGTAGGCGAAGCTGCGGGCGGCATCGTCAGGGTACTCGAAGGTGGGGATGCGGGCGTCATTGAGGACGCCGGCGGCCAGTTGCATGCGGCTGCCGCCCATCCAACTGGCGAGAAGAGGCTTCTTGAAAGATTCGGCGATCTTGCTCAGCAGGCCGGCCGATTTCTCCGGTTCCGACATTCCTTGCGGTGCGAGGATGGAAAGCACGGCGTCACAGTTGGGATCGCGAATCACGGTTTCCAGGGCTTGCACGTAGGTTTCCGGACCGCAGTCGCCGAGCGTGTCTACTGGATTGTCATGGCTCCAGGCTTCCGGCAAAAGTTTGTTGAGCGCGCCCTTGGTCTCGGTGGAGAGAGGCGCGAGTTGGCCACCGTTGGCGAGCAGCGCGTCGGTGGCGAGCACGCCGGCACCACCGGCATTGGTCACAATGGCCAACCGCGGCCCTTTGGGGCGAGGTTGTTTTCCCAGCACCTCAGCCATGTCAAACAATTCGCCGATGGTGGCTACGCGCAGAATGCCGCAACGGCGAAACGCGGCGTCAAACACCTCGTCGGCGCCGGTGATGGCCCCGGTGTGCGAAGAGGCGGCCTTCCGGGCGGCCTCGCTTTGCCCGGGCTTGATGAGAATGATGGGCTTGCGCAGGGAAACTTCGCGCGCCGCGGAAAGAAAGCTGCGCGCGTCGCCCACCGACTCCATGTATATAAGGATGCTCGAGGTGTAGGCGTCATCGCCGAAGTGATAGATCAGGTCGCCCCAGTTCACGTCCAGCATGGAGCCGACGGAGACGAATCCGCTGAAACCAACGTTTTCGCGGCGGCTCCAATCGAGAATCGCCGTGCACAGTGCGCCGCTTTGGCTGAGGAAGGCAATGTTCCCGGGCAGGGCGTTGGCTTGGGCAAAGGTGGCGTTCAGCCCGGTGCGCGGATTCATGATGCCCAGGCAGTTAGGTCCGATCAGGCGCAGATGGCTGGATGTCAGCACTTCGTGGATTTGACGTTCGCGCTCCCGGCCCTCCGCTCCCAACTCGGCGAACCCCGCGGAGATCACAATGGCGCCGCGAACGCCCGCAGCCACGCACTCCCGCAAAACAGCAGGCACAGTGGCGGCCGGGGTCACCACAATGGCCAAGTCCACAGGCTCACCGATGGCCGCAATCGTGGGATAACAACGGATCCCCATCACGTTGGCACGGCCGGGATTCACGGGAAAGATGGTGGCCCCGGAAGGCTGGCTGAGAAGGTTTCGCACCACCGTCCGCCCGACGCTGGCCGGCTTCTCCGTTGCACCAATGACGGCCACCGTCCGAGGATGAAATATCGGGGACAGCGGGTCAGGCGACCACACTGGTTCCGTGGACTCGCTCTCTCGCGGTGCAGCGCCGGATTCCGAATGAGCTGACATTGGCTCTATTAGACTACTACTCACAAGATCGGCTGGGAACCAAAGCGCTGCGGATGCGCGCTCGACTCCAACTAAGAAAAGGATGTGAGCGAACTCACATCCTTTTCTGTGCCGTAAGAGAGTACCGATTGGCGAACGCCCAGGGGCTTAGATTACTCGACCGCCATGTCACGAATGGTGAGGACCGGACAAGGCGCCGAGCTGACCAGCTTGTAAGTCACGCCGGTGCGGAAGTGGGAATTGAATTTCTTGTCGTGCGGCAATCCCAGGACAATCAGGTCAGGACGCTCTTTTTGGGCATAGCCAACCACTTCCAGGGCGGGGTCCCCGATATCGACCACGAGCTCCGGTTCGCACCACCGTTTGGCGTCCGAGGGCACGAGCTTCTCGAGTTTTGTGCGGGCCGCGGATACCAGCTCCGCGCGATCGCGTTGGAAAGCCTCCTCCAGCGAAACCACGTGCATGAACGTGAGGCGGGCATGCTTCTCGCGGGCAAAGGATAGAGCATAAGTAGCGGCATATTCAACATGCGGTCCCAGGTCTGTAGGAAACAGGATGTTTTCCACGCTGAAATCCTTGTACGGCCGTACAGCCACATGCGGGCCGACGGTCAAGACCGGGCAGGTGGCATTGCGAAAGATGAATTCCGCGCAGGAACCCATCAGAAAGCGTTGTAAGCCCCTTCTTCCGTGGGTGCCAACCACCACCAGGTCGATCCCCTTCTCGTCGATCCAGCGTGGAAACGCGGCTTCGATGCATCCTCGGTAGAATAATGGACGCACCGCAAGATCTTTTTCATGGATCAAACCAACCAGCCGCTCTTCGGCGTTTTCGGCCATCCGGTTCAGGAGATTGGGGTCGGTCATCTCGCTGGGAACTTCGGGATTGCAGGCGTGCGCGGGGAAAAGTTGCGCATGAAAATGGCGCGCGAATCCCAGAGCATAAGCCGAAGCCGCTTGCGAGGCTTCGCTGAAGTCTGTTAGAAACAGAATGTTTTTAAAAGAAATATCGTTTGCGGTTTGCAGAGCTTGCATAAAAACCTCCTTCATTTCGAGTTCTCACGCAGCCCATCGCGGCTCTTGCTGTGTGCAGTTTGTGAAAGCTCAAAGTCGCGCTGCTGCACGGGCGTTCCTCCAATGAGAATCCTTTCCACCGGCAGTATCCTCGGTTCGGAAATGCCAAGGCTGTGACCTGGGTCACTTCTGTGGTGTTTTTCTGTGATCTCGGGGAAAGCGGGGCGGCGGTGAGTCTGCAATTCCGGTTGTGCTCCGCCGAGAAGACAGAAGGATGTAGGGGCACCCCCATCCTTCTGTCTGACATTCTCGCTGTCTGACATTCTCGGCAGCCATCAGGCGGGATTAGGTTGTGGCGATCTTCAGGAGTTCCCGGTCCCCTCCTTCCCTGAGCTCCCTCATGTAACCTCCTTCCTTCTCGAAAAGCATCTTGAGGCGCTTCAGGTCCTCGTCTAATACCTTTTTGGGATCGACGCCAAGCATCTCCGCCACAAACCGACCCAGTATTCCGGCCGGCGGGCGATAGAACATGCGCACCAGCACCCGCGTGCTGGCGTCGTAGTGCGGGTCAACACGAACGAAACCGAGGTTGCCTACGGTCGAGCCAGGCAGGCTCTTCCATTCCACCAGTGTGTTTGGAATGGCACGGGTGATGGTTCCTTCCCAACTGACGGGGATGCCTCCCGGGCCGGAGACAGTCCACTTGTACAGATTTTCACCGAGCTTCTCGATGGAGGATATGTGGGAGAAAACGTTGGGGTAGTTTTTGGGATTAGCCCAGAAATCATAGATGTCAGAAACCGGGGCATTGATGCGGATGGTTCTTTCCAATTCGAAGCCGGGTGAATCTTCGGAAAACGCCAGCATGGAATGAACATTTCTTTTCATGGTACTGGCCGCTGCCAAGCCGGCTCCGAGCAGAGAGACTGACACTCCCAGGGCATCTTTGCGTTTCCATCCGTAGATGGCGGCTGCGGTCCCGGCCATGCCTGCCGCCAGACGTTTCGAAGGACTCCAATTGAGCAAGGTTTCCCGGCGGGCGTGTTCGAAGGGGCTTGGCGCCGGCGCAGGTTCATTTCCTTCGTGGATCTCAAGGTGGTTCACGACGTCCCTGATTCCCGGCATGGTTTGGACAGCGTGGACGAGCCTGCGCGTGTCTTCTTCCGAAGCTGGGCCCCAAAGCGTGACAACACCGTCGTCGGAAACCACATGAACCTTGTGGGGATGAGAGACGATCCGGCCCATACGAGAACGGATGCGTTCCTCCAACACCCTGTCTTCGGCCCATTCGTTGCGGCCGAAATTAAACCAGGCTTGCCGCACTGTTCCGGCCACATGATGCCAGCTATCGCGAGCCGACTTTGCCGCCCCGTCCACGACCTCCGTGCCCAAGCGTTTGGCCGTCGTTGCGAACGCCGTACGCCGTGCATGGCCACGGTTCCGATCGAGGAAGTAAAGCGCAGCACTCCCGGCGGCAGCGACACTGCCGGCCACCAGCCATTTGTTTCTATTTTTGCCAGTCATAAGCACCTCCTGCGACACTTTGCATTGTCAATCGCAGCTTCAGGATGTGGCTGTGACGGGCATCACACCGTGCGTCCGCCACTTCATGTGCCCGGCCAACGGTGGTCAGCGGTACCTGGAAAGTGTGACGCAGGTCACATCTCCCACGTGACCGGTGTGGCGATAATTTATGATGTTCGAGAAAGGGACGACGGAGGCTTTCCATGCCGACGGCCTATAACTTCCACATCATTCAAGACTGCCTGAAATGCACGTTTCGCGAACACAGGCTCTTTTGCGATCTGCCGCGTGAAGCCCTGAGCAAACTGCAATCGATCAAGGCTACGTCGGTTTATCCCAAAGGAACGCTGCTGTGTCTGGAGGGTCAAGCCGCCCGAGGAGTGTACATCCTGTGCACAGGCCGCGCAAAGCTATCCACCACGTCCTCGGAAGGCAAGAGCATCATCCTGAGAATCGCCGAGGCCGGCGAAGTTCTTGGGCTGACGGCCACGATGTCGAAGACTCCCTACGAGGCAACGGTTGAGACTCTGGAACCGAGCCAGGCCAACTTCATATCACACCTCGAGTTCCTCCGTTTTCTGGAAGAGTACCCGGCAGTGAGTATGAAGGTGGCGCAGCAACTCACCCACAACTGCAAGTGCGCTTATAACGAGATCCGCTCCATCGGTCTTTCTAATTCCGTTCCGGAGAGGATCGCCAAACTTCTGCTCAGCTGGGCCGAGCATCCGCTGGATCTTCCCGGCAAGAAGAAATCGCAGGAGATTGCCATCCGCGTCACGTTGACGCAGGGAGAGATCGCGCAGTTTGCGGGCACTTCCCGCGAAACCGTGTCACGTGTGCTCAGCGAGTTCAAGAAGAAAGGATGGCTGCGGATCAAAGGGGCCACCTGGGTTGTCCTCAACAAGCCGGCGCTGGAGCAACTGGTCACGACGTGAGTCACATCCGTCAGTGACCGCAATCACATACGCTCCACGAGGCATGGTCTATAAACACCTCATTGGAAGGGCGACCTATGACTTCAAGCGATGTGATCAAAGACTTGTACGCCGGCCTCCCCGACAAACTGCGGCAGGAACTGGCCGTTCACGAACAGGCTGTGACCGTTCCCGAAGGAACCGCATTGTTGCAGTGCGGAACTTATCCGCAACAGTTGATTATTCTCCACTCCGGGTCGGTCGAGACCTCTGTCTTAGTGGCAGGAAAGCCCTTGTCGCTGGGTGTTGCCGGCGCCGGAAGGGTCTTCGGGTTGCAGTCCATTCTTGCCAAGACACCAACGGATACCAGCGTCACTTGTCTTGAAGAGTGCCAAGTCATCCTCGTGCCCAAGAAGGCTTTTCTCGACGCGCTGCGACGCAACCCGCAAATGTATCTTGCTGTCGCCAAACTGCTCAGCGTGGACCTGCAAAAAGCACATGGCTTTCTACGCCGCAATGGCCGGCGACCTGGTAGGCGCGGTACGAGCATTCCTCGATCCCGAAAATGAGAGTCGGTCGCGCGCGCATATCACGAATGCTTTTAGCCATCGCCGTTCTGAGCGCGCTATCCCTGTGATCTACATCACATACCGACCTCTTGAGTTTCTGAGAGCATCCGAGATAGGGAGAGCGGACATGAAAATCATCGAACAAACCGCTTCGGTTTCATTCAGCAACATCCTTCTGGCGACCGACCTGTCCCCGTCTTCGGAGATGGCCTTACAGTACGCGAAGGTGATGGGCCGTGAGCGCGCAACACATGTCCACACACTACACGTCGGCGGTCCGGACAACTATCAGTTGTTGTGTCCCGAGGCGTTCGCCGCCACGTTCAACGAAATGCATCCTGCCCCTCAGAGCGACTCCGAAGCGATGAAAGCGCTGCTCACAGGCCTGCCTTGCGAAGTGCCGCTCCACGGAAGCAAGGTGTGGGAAGTTATTTCCAACGTGGTCGCGCGGAACGAAATTGATCTTCTGATCTTGGGTACGCATGGGCGCAAAGGCCTGCAGAAGCTGCTGTTCGGGTCGGTGGCTGAGGAAGTATTCCGGAACGTGCGCTGTCCGGTGCTGACAGTTGGTCCTGATGTCGAGGACCCCGGCCCTGGCCGCCTGGTAATGAATACGGTCCTTCTGTCCACCGACTTCAATCCGCATTCGGCGGCTCCCGCGTACGCCCACTCATTTTGTGAACAGTTTGGCGCCGAGCTGAGTGTGCTCCACGTTGCCGGGAAGGACGAGCCATCTGGACCGGGAATGCCCTGGCGTCAAGTGAGGGACCAAATCGTCAGCGTTGTCCCAAGAATTCTGGACTTGGTTCGCAAGCCGGTTTTCCTGGTTGAATACGGTGAGCCGGCGCCCAGGATTCTACAGGTTGCTGAGACACTGGAAGCAGACCTCATTGTTCTTGGGGCCCGTCATCCCCGAGACACCCAGGCTGCTTCGCATCTGCCCTGGGACACCGCGGCGCGAGTCATTTCCGGGGCCAAGTGCCCGGTTCTGACAGTGCGAGACCAGGAAGCGGCCAGGTGAAATTTGTGGCTGAGCTCACGAATTCTCTGACCGAAGAGAAGTGAGGTGGTGTGTGAACGCAGCAGTAGTTCCCATTCTTCCCGCAGTCGAGATCAAGCGGATTCTGTACGCCACGGATTTCAGTGATGCATCGCGAGCGGCATTGCCGGTCGTTGGCGCCATTGCAAGGCACTACGGAGCGCGGATATATGCCGCCCATGTCTGGTCGCCTCCCATTTATCCGATGCTGTCGCCGGAGGTTGTTTCGGTGATGGATCGCCGGCAGCAAAAGGAAGTCCAGGAAAAGCTCGAGAAACTCCTGCATGCCCAGGTGCTCGCCGGTACTTCCGGGGAGGCGATTGTGCGTCGTGGAGCGCCGGCCGAGCAACTGGAGCGCGCGGTTCGGGAACAGAACATCGGCTTGGTGGTAGCCAGCACTCATGGCGTTACGGGATTCAGGCATCGCGTGCTCGGTTCCGTGGCCGAAGAGTTGGTTCGGTCTTTAAGCTGTCCGGTGCTGACGGTCGGCCCGCGGCTGGCTACGAGATTTGAGAAGATCCAGAGAATCGAAAACATTCTCTTTCCCACTGACTTCTCCGAGGAATCCCTCGCCGTGTTCCCATATCTGGCTTCGCTGGCGCACGAATACCACTCGCGTTTGACGGTTCTCCACGTCCTGCCTCGAGAGACGGCGCAAAACCCTGAGGCCAAGACGCTCGCGGAGCCTCTGCGCAAGCAGATGGAAAAGGCCCTTTACCACCAGATCAGTCCCCGGTGCAGCGTGGATTTTGTAATCGACTCCGGCGACGCCGCTGAGACCATCCTGGCCTATGCGAGCCGCGGTCAGGCCGATTTGATCGGCCTGGGAGTTCGTTGCGCCACGGATATCGCCAAGCATTTCCGCGAGACGATTGCCTATCGCGTCTTGGCCGAGGCGGAATGCCCGGTGCTTACCCATCACGGAGCCAGCCGATGGTGAGGGTTGAAAGGGGAGGTGGCTGAGTTGTTCCGTCCGCGGAAGCCGCGAGTGCGGCGAGCATCGAACAACCTCGGAGCAGTAGGAGTAGACGATGGTTTCACAATGTGCCAATCCTGAATGTGGCGCGCCATTCTTATACCTGCGCCACGGCAAACTGTTCAAGGTCGAGCGCCCGGGCTTCTCGACGCGGCATTCCAGAGTCGAGTACTTCTGGTTGTGCGGCAACTGCGCCGGCAAAACGACGATCGCCTCGTTCCTCGACGGGGGCATGCCCATGTTGCATGCCTCCGCCCAGGTTCGCCCTCCTTGTAAGAATCACGCGAAGGCGGAGTGAAAGAGACAGCTTGATCCGAAATCGTCCTCTCGGATCTTATCGAGCGCGTTCAGGCCATGGGTTGCGCCCGGGCCAACGGCCGGTGGTCGGTGTGACGCTGCTCACAGCCGAGGACGTACCGCAAAATGCAGACTTGTAAGAAATCCACCTTTGAAAATATAGCTTTGTGTCCTGCGTCACAGCCGCATGTGTTTCCTCCGAACCATACTTTGGGGTGTGAGGAGGTTGCCCATATGCGGAAATCGAACGGGTTTGAGATTCAAGAAAACTGCCTCACTTGCCAATGGAGACAAGAGAAACGGTTCTGCGGCCTTTCTCAGGCAGGGTTGCGGCGTTTGCAACGGATCGCATTGCTTGGAATGCACCATGCCGGCACTGTGCTGTATAGAGAAGGACAAGTCCCCAACGGCGTGTTCGTTTTGTGTAACGGAAGGGCCAAGATCTCGATCTCCTCCAGCCGCGGCAGCGTTGTCATCCTGAAGATGGCGGAAGCAGGTGAGGCACTCGGGCTGGAAGCGGTGCTGGGGAACCGGCCGCATGAGGAGACGGCTGAGTTGATGGATTCATGTCAGGTTAAGTTTGTTGAAAAGCAAGAACTGCTGCGCTACCTTGCGAAGCACGGTGAAGCGGCTGTGAAGGCGGCGCTTCAACTCAATCTCAATTGTCATGCCGCGCGGGAGCAGATTCGCCACATGGGATTCTCTGTCTCCGGCGGCGAGAAGCTGGCGCGTCTGTTGTTCACATGGGTGAGTGACAGGAGAAACGGCCAGCTTCACGAAAAGATCGTCAAAGCGTCTTTCACCCACGAAGAAATCGCGCAGATGGTTGGCAGCACTCGGGAAACGATCACGCGGGCGCTGAACGACTTGAAGCGTAAGGAAGTGCTGGAGGTCCGTGGCAAGACGCTGATTGTGAAGAACGTGGAAGAGCTGGCAAGGCTTGCCAATGAATAAACAGCAATTTTCATCCAACGGAGCTCTGGATTGTGACGCGCGTCACAGACCGGGCGTGACAGATCTTGGAATAATGCGGTTTCACTTTGCGCTGTAGAACCCCGGGCCCCGACGCGAGGTCTTGCCAATGAAAAAGACGAAAACGCGGTTATGGATGGCGGTTGCTGTGTTAGCGACGGCTTCTTTGGCGATCGCCCTGAACGGGCAAGGCCAAAAAGGAAGCAGCACGAGTCAGTCGCAGTCCCAAGGCGGCGACAAGAAGAAGAGCGGCGCCTCCTTTAAAGAAGCAGAACATCCCGTGGATCCATCGCAGTATGTGGGCGCAGAGACCTGCAAGACCTGCCACGAACAGGTGGCCGCCAGCTACGACAAAGGCCCGCACTGGAAGACCACGCTGGCGAAGCATCAGGGCCCGGAGTACCAGGGCTGCGAGGCATGCCATGGGCCGGGCAAAGCCCACGCTGAATCCGCCGATCCGGACAAGATAGTTCGCTTTGGCGGCTTGTCCCGCGAAGAGTCGTCCAAACGCTGCCTGACGTGCCACGAATTCGGCCAGGAACACGCGAACTTCCTGCGTTCCGAGCACGTCAAGAACAATGTGGGCTGCATTGACTGTCACTCCATCCACGCACCTCGTGTGCAGACGCAGTTACTGAAGGCGGCGCAGCCGCAGCTTTGCTACTCCTGCCACTTGGAGGTCAAGCCCGATTTTTCCAAGCCGTTCCACCACCGTGTGAACGAAGGATTGATCTCCTGCAGCAATTGCCACAATCCGCATGGCGGCTTCATCACCCATCAGCTGCGGTCAACCGCCGCCCAGGACGCGGTCTGCTTTACCTGCCACACCGATAAAGCTGGACCTTTTGCGTTTGAGCACGCGCCAGTCAAGACCGAAGGCTGCGTCGCCTGCCACTCTCCACACGGCTCTTCGAACCCACGCCTGCTGAGGCGCAGCCAGGTCAACCTGCTCTGCCTGGAATGCCACACCCTTACCGTGGACTCGGCGGCGCCGGCCATACCGTCGTTCCACAACCAGGCGCAGAAGTATCAGTCCTGCACCACGTGTCACATCGCAATTCACGGGTCCAACACCGACCACTTCTTCTTCAGGCAGTAGAGAGGGCGAGGGACGAATGGACAGCACAATCAAGGTAGGCATACGAAGAATCCGAGTTCCTGGTTTTCTGCTGGTGGCGACCAGCCTCTTGTCAGCCGGCTTGTGGGCCCAGACAGACGATACAAAAAAGCCCGGCGCCGGCGAGACCAAGCCGGCGTTGGCGGCGCCCGTATCAACCGGCGTGAGCGTGGACTCCGCCCGAAAATCCGCCGATCTTCCCACCACGGCGACCACGGATGACAACGAAGGCCAGACAGTGGGCGGTTACATCACCAAGCAATCTGCAGAGTTCGGAGGCCGCATCTCGAATTTCACGGGCAACCAGGGCACCTGGGACACATTCGTGAACCTGGGCACGGGCCCCAGACTGCTGGAGTACACCCTGGACATGCACTCGCCCACACACATCGGAACGCTCTTTGACGATCTGAGCTTCAGCAGCTTCGGCTACGGTGGCGATCCCAACGACTTCAGCCGTCTGCGCATCGCCAAAGGCTCCGCTTACACCTTCTCCGCCAATTTCCGGCGCGACCAGAATATCTTTGACTATGACCTCTTGGCCAACCCGTTGAATCCGTCAACGTCAACTCCCAACGTGCCCGTCATTAATTCACCGCACGAATTCCTTTTGACGCGGCGGATGAGCGATGTGAACCTGGAACTGTTTCCGGTTTCGCCAGTTCGGTTCAAGTTAGGCTGGTCCCGAGTGGTGAATGAAGGAGACACGTACTCCAGCACGCACCAAGGAACGGAAGGTCTGGTGTTTCAGCCGACGCTGAACACGTCCGACACCTATACCTTCGGCGTTTCCTTCCGATTCATTCCCCGAACCAGCATCAATTACGACCAGTTCTACACCTACTTCAAGGGCGACACTACCGGCCAGTTGGCCAATTCGCAACAGGCCGCTGTGTTTGGCTTTCCTGGATTTACACTGTCGAACGGCCTGCCCGTAAGCCTGGGCATTCCATTCAACACGGCGGCCGGACAACCTTGCGCCACGCCTGTGGTGGGTGGTTTCGCCAATCCGGCTTGTAACGGGTTCCTAAGCTACAACCGCTTCGGCAACAACCGGAATTCCTATCCCACCGAACAGCTCAGCATGCAAAGCAACTTCTTCAAGCACGTGGATTTTTCGGCCCGGTTCAGTTACACGGATGCGGAGGCCGACACTCCTTCCCTCGGAGAGTTGTTCAGCGGGCTGATTTCACGCACCAATCAGTTGGACTTCAGCACCACCGGATCGGCCCAGGCCAAGCGCATTACCGCCAATGGCGATTTTGGAATTACCTTCCGCATTACGGAGAAGCTGCGGCTGATCGATAACTTCCGCTACAACAACTTCCGTATTCCCGGCGGCTGGAACCAGACCACCGACAGTTTGTTTGGCGCCACGATGCTCACGACTCCGAATGTATTTAGTCTGGCCACCTGTCCGCCTCCCTTTACCGCAGCAACGTGTCCGAAGCACACCGCCAGTTCGGGCCCGGACATCGCCAATGATTTGGAAAACCAGTTTCTGGGCCAGGTAGAGAAGATCAACACCACGGAGCTGGAATACGACTTCACTCGTCGCGTCACCGCCTACGCCGGATTCCGTTACGAACGCCGGGATATCACCGACAACATCCAGGACAATCAGGTGCAAACCTTCTTCCCCACGTTGCCGAACCGCGGCGCCTGTGCCGGTCAGCCGCTAGTGGGCGTGGTGTGCACGGTGCTGGTCCCCAACGTGTTTCCGTTGATCAACGATTTTACGGAGATCAACGGGTACTCGGCGCTACTGGGCGTTTCCGCCCGGCCGACGAACAAACTCCGCTTCAGCTTTGATACCGAGCAGTTCTATGCGGATAACACCTTTACCCGCATCAGTCCGCGGCACTTGCAGATCTATAAGGGAAGGATCAGCTACAAACCCAACAACTGGATGAGCTTTGGCGGAGGCATCAATATCCGTGAAAACCGCAACGATACGGCTGACATCGGCAATCTGCAGCACAACCGCAGCTACGCCTTCAACACCGTGATCGCGCCGCCGGAAGGCAACTGGGGACTGGACTTGTCTTACGATTACAATGACATCTTCTCCCAGACCAACATCTGCTTCGTAGCCACGCCCACGCCGGCCGGATCGCTAAGCTGCGGAACTCCGTTCCTTTCCGGACTTTCTGTATACACGGAGCTCTCCAACGTCGCCGGCGGCTCGCTCTACTGGAGGCCTGTTCGGAGGGTTAACGTGGGAGTCGGATACACCCTCACCAGCAGCACTGGCACCACCCTGATCCTGAATCCCAACGCGCCGACGGGTCCGCTGAGCTTCAACTATCATCTGCCCATGGCGTCGCTGGCGATTCAGCTCTCCAAGAACCTGACCTACAAGACGGGCTGGAACTATTACGACTACAACGAGAAATCCAATCCTGGACCAACGCTGCCTCGCGACTTCCGGGGCAATGCGTTTACGCTGTCATTGCGCTATTCGATGTAGGATGGATCGCTGCAAGAACATACACACTGACAAGGAGATGATGGGAACCATGAGATCACTACTGATTCGAGTTGTGCTTGCCGCCGCCCTCTTGAACCTGGGCCTGGCGGGCGCGTGTGCCCAAGATGCCGCCGACTTATATAAGTCAAAGTGCCAGGCTTGCCACGGCGCCGACGGCAAAGGCGATACGCCCGCCGGCAAGAAGCTCGGGGTCAAGGATTTCCACTCCCCGGAAGTGGCCAAAATGTCGGATCAGGAGCTGTTCGCAATTACCAAGAATGGTAAAGACAAGATGCCCAAATACGACGGGAAGCTCACCGACGACCAGATCAAAGAGTTGATCAAGTACATCCGGTCGCTCAAATAGCTGCTTTGCAGACAGGAAGGACTGCATGCCGACTGCCGTTGTTTCCGTGACCTTGCTGATCACTCTGGTGATCGCCACCCTGGTTGTCGCCCGGCCGGGCATCACCGCCGAGCGCGGCGGGAAGGTCGTGGCCTTTCTAGGACTGTTTATTTTCCCGGCCTTCGCCGGTCTGCTGAGCTTTGACCACCACATCGAGCGTTCCAAGCAAACACAATTCTGCCTCTCCTGCCACATCATGGAACCTTACGGCAGGAGCCTGAGAGTCGACGACAAGTCCTACATCCCCGCCGCCCACTTCCAGAATAACCGTGTGCCCCGCGACGAGGCCTGCTATACCTGCCACACCGACTACACGCTCTACACCGGCGGCGTCAGGGCCAAGATCCGCGGTCTTCACCACATTTACGTGCAGTACATCGGTAAGCCGCAACAGCCCATCAAGCTCTATCAGCCGTTCAACAACCGCGAGTGCCTGCATTGTCATCTGGGCGCGCGTGGTTTTGAGGAGGGAACAACGCACAGCGCGGTCATGGACGACATCAAGAGCAACCAACTCTCGTGTGTTTCCTCAGGCTGCCATGACCTGGTGCACAATGTCGCCCACCTGAACAACGTCAAGTATTGGA
>DATDGY010000140.1:0-3322 GCA_036521855.1 Candidatus Angelobacter sp. | reverse complement strand
CAATTTACGGCGAGCAATCGTTCTTTTCGGCAGACCAGTTGCCCGCTTCCGATGCCGAGGCCTTCACGCTAGTCATGTATTGGTTGGACGAATTGCGGCGGTCCTTCGAAAGCCAGAGGAAGCCGCAATGAACTCTCAATTGCTGGAAACGGCGGAAGTTCTTTCCGCAGAAGCCCTGATGGACCAGGTGCTTGGAAGCAGCTCCGGACGCGTGTGCATCACCTGCAGCTTTCAGGCGGAGGATATGGCCGTCCTGCATATGCTGCGGCAGCGCATTCCGGAAGTGCCGGTCCTGTTCCTGGATACCGGCTACCACTTTGCCGAAACCTATGCGTACCGCGACCGGATGGCCGAGGCGTGGAATCTGAATCTTCGCAACTTGGCGCCGGCCACAACCGTGGCGCAGCAGGAAGCTGCATTCGGAATCCTGAACCAGACGAACCCTACGCGATGCTGCCAGCTTAGGAAAGTGGAGCCTCTGATGGCGGCGCTGGAAGAGTTTGACGTCTGGTTTACCGGGCTGCGGCGGGAGCAGTCTCCCACGCGCAAGAACTTGAAAAAACTGGAGCAGCATCGTCTTCCCGGCGGCAGGTCGCTCGATAAAGTGAGCGTACTTGCGGACTGGAATTGGCCCCAAGTCTCGGAATACGTGGCCGGCCATGACATTGAGCTGCTTCCTCTCTATCACCTCGGATATCCCAGCATTGGCTGTGAGCCCTGTACCAATCTTCCCGTCGACGGCAGCGATCCTCGTTCCGGACGTTGGGCGGGAAGGAAGCTGGAGTGCGGGATTCACACGTTTTCAGAGCGGGTTGAGTAATGGAAATTGCCATCGGGTTCTTGGTCGCGGTTTTGGTCGGCCTGACCGGCGTCGGCGGCGGCAGCTTCACCACGCCTATGCTGGTGCTGGTGTGCGGCACTTCCGGAGCGGAGGCTGTGGGCACCGCGCTGGCCTTCTCAACCGTGATCAAGGTGGTGGCTGCGCCGTTTTTTCTAGCGGCCAAGAAGGTCCATTTTCGCTACTTGCGCCTGATGCTGTTGGGCGCCGTTCCCGGCCTTCTGGCCGGCACATGTCTGCTGGCCACCTTGCGCACCCGCTGGAACCCCGTGGTGCTCGTGCTCATCGGAGTTACGCTGATTATTTCCGCCGCTCTCACGCTCAGGTACAGTGGACGGCCCCGGGGTGAGCGACGCGACAGCAGCCCCTGGCTCCCCTGGGTAACGCTGCCCATCGGCATCGAGACCGGATTTTCGTCGGCGGGCGCAGGCGCGCTGGGCACGCTGCTGCTCTTCAATTGCTCTGACATGCCTCCATCCCAAGTGGTGGGAACGGATATCCTCTTCGGCATCGTCCTGGGCGCGATCGGCTCAGTCTTTCATTTTGGCCTGGGATCGATCAGCGTCCCCATCCTGAAGGGCTTGCTGGTGGGAGGCATTCCCGGCGTGCTGTTGGGGGCCGCGTTTGCTACAAAAGTTCCCGCGCTCAAGCTTAAGGTTCTCATCACGGTCCTAACTTTAGTCCTGGGACTGCAACTGCTGTGGACCGGAGCCAGGCTGATTAACGGATCCAATGGGCCGGTACATGCCGCCACGCCAGCCGCCGCTCAGCAGAGTTCGCGCTAAGCACGCCGATAGCCGCCGTAGGCTGAGTTACTGGCGCAACCCCGGCTAGCGGACTGCCGTCATTCACACCTCCGGTGTTTACCACTCCGGCACTCAGGGCTTTCTCAGATTCCACTAAGTTGTTACTCTGGGTACGCTCTGGAGTTCCCAACGCTGTTAATTTGGCCGACCCGCTTATAACCAGCCGGCCGCCCTTGCTCGCCTCTCAGGTTCTGGCCGAACTTGGTCCCGTGCTCACGGGCGAGCGCGGGCTTGTCCATACGGCGGGGGCTGCTTTGGATGTAGTGATGGCCGCCGTCCGCGCCGGGTCCGGGGCGTTGTTTCGCTTCAATGAGAAGCCGGCCATGTTGAGCTCGATCGCCGCCGCCGGATTTGCGCTGTTTCCGCAGACCGCTGTCTTTCCGCTCCAGCCCAAGCACGTCCATGCGCTGACGAACGCGTCCGGGCCGCAGCGTATCAGCCGCGAGCGCAGTGACGTCTTCCTGAGCTCCACCGGCAACATTTCCAGCGTATGGTTCCGCTGCGTGGCGCCGCTGAAGGTGCGGGGCAGGCTGATTGGCGCGCTGCTCCTGGGCGAACGCGTAGCCGGCGCCGACTACACCCCGGAGATGCTGAAGCAGATCGGCGACCTGGCTCCGTTCATCGCCCTGGCTATTCACAACCACCACCTCATGCTGTCCCTGGAAGAGCGGATCGCGGAGAACCTGAAGCTTCTGGCGTCGGTGCACTCCTTCTGGGACGACGCCTTGGCCGCCTTTGCCGCCACTATTGACGTCAAGAGCATCGAGATGCAAGGGCACTCCCTGCGTGTGGGACGCTACGCGGCGGGCATGGCCGAAGCCCTGGGCATGAGCGCCGCTGAGATCGGCGAGGTTCGCGCTGCCGCCTATCTGCACGATATCGGCAAGGTTACCGTGGACAAGCACATCTTCACCAAGGCCGCGGCGCTGGAGCCGGGGGAGTTTCAGGAGATGGCGGACCACACCGTCATCGGCCACCGGATTGTCTCCAACGTACAGTTTCCCTGGCCGCGCATTGCCGAAGTCGTGCGCTCGCATCACGAGCGGTCAGACGGATCGGGCTATCCCGACCGCTTGCATAGTGACGAGTTCTCTTTGCCAGTCAAGATTGTGGCTGTGGCCGATACCCTGGACGCGATGCTCAGCGACCGGCCTTACCGCAAGCGCCTCTCGCTCGGTGAGACCGCCGCACAACTGAGTTGGCTGGCGCCGGCCAAGCTGGACGCCGAAGTGGTCCACGCCATGCTGGTCCAGCTCCGCCGTGATGCCGCCGTCCTTATGGCGCCGCCTCGCCCTTGGGCTCTAGCCCAGGAAAAGGTCCGTAAACCGTTCTTGGATTCCGGCGTCGCCTGCAACATAGCACCCACCGATATCGACCACCTGGTATCGGAGCTCAACCACCGTACCCATCGGGGAAGGACCAGCACCCTGGCGTGACCGGCGTAATCTCCTTCGGGGCGCAACTTTGGTCCAGATTCGGGTTAATATTCCATTGAAAACATCGACCGGGAGAGCCTATGCCCGCCTCGCGCAGAGCAGTTACCTTACTGGGCCTAGTGGTAGCGATTTCCGCCGTTTGGCTAGCTGCGGGAGACAAAAAAACCAAGCCATCCAAGAACGCCACAGCCGGCACTCCGGCGCCGATGGACGATGACAAGCGCATCGCCCACGCCTTGAAC
>DATDGY010000139.1:0-6781 GCA_036521855.1 Candidatus Angelobacter sp. | reverse complement strand
GAGCTCACCAGAAATCCAGCCGCGGTGGCTGCGAACCATCTCTGCGGCGTCAACTCCAGGTCGGTCACGCGCGATGAAAGCTCGGCGGTTCCGGGGCGCGCGGCAGCATGGTTCGTTTTAGCAGCCTGGTTCATTCTTACGGGAACGGTTGCGGGTGCGGCTTCTGTCTGCGCGCCGGCCATGCGGTTCGCGGGGAGCCAGCGCGTGCTGCCCGGGCGCAGCCGAAAGACGCCGCGGTCGGTGCCGGCGATCACGGAGTTGTCGGCAGCCTGGCGGAGCACGATTACGTCGCGGCCATCCAGGCCCTCGCCGATCTGGCGCCATGTCTCTCCGCGGTCGCGGGAGACAAAAGCTCCACCGAATTCCTTGTCATTCAGCAAGCCGGCAAAGATCACGGAGCTGTCAGCGCGGTCCACCAGCAGCGCGGCCACCTGGCGATGGGTGAAACCGCGGTTGGAGGCCGTGAAAGTTACGCCGCCGTCGTCACTGGAGAGAACGCCGCCGCGATCGGTGGCCAACAGCAGCCGCGCGGGATGCTGGGGATCGATCAGAACGTCATTCACGATCACGTTGGCCCCGGTCATGCGCTGCCAGGTAGCGCCGGCATCGGCAGTCTTCCACAAGCCCTCGGTGGTGCCGGCATAGACCACGTTGTGGTCCACCGGGTCGATACGCAACGAGCGCGTGCGCCGCGCCGAGTAAGGGATGCCCTGAAGCTTGCGAAACAGGTCGCCGGCCGAATCACTGCGATAAATCCCGGAGCAGGCGCTGATATAGACGTTCGCCGGGCTGGCCGAATCAATCACGATGGAGAAGACGTCAGAATCGTCGATCACGCCCTTCTTGATGCTGCGCCAGGTTTTGCCGCCATCATCGGTCTTCCAGGGCAAGTGCCAGGTGCCCACATAGATCGCGTCGGGATTGGCCGGATCGATGGCCACGGACTCCACCTGCTTGAGTTCGGCCTGCTTTTCCGGCGAGATGCGCTCCCAATTGTCGCCGCCGTCGCGGCTGCGGAAGACGCCGTCCAGGGCTCCGGCCACCAGAGTTCTGGGGTCGGAAGCAGCCACGGCCAGAGCGCGGATGGATTTGCCATGGAGGTCGGGAACAATCTCCCAGGTCTTGCCGCCGTTGCGGCTGCGAAACAGATCGCCATCGCTGTTCGGGGCTTGCGCGTTCCAGGCGGCCACATAGAGATTCCTGGAGTTCGCAGGATCGATCACGATGTGGTCCAGCACCATCTCGGATGGGCTGCCCAGATGAACCGAACGCGACCAGCTTGCGCCGCCGTCCGTGGACAGATAGAGCATCCCCGCGCTGGTGCCCAGAAAAACGCGGCTGGAGTCCTGAGGATCAAAGCTAAGACTGCGAACGCTGCCGCCCTCGGGGCCGAGCGACTGCCACGGCTGGGCCAGGGTCAATCCGGCCGGGCACAACCACAGCACAAACATGATGCGAGCGAGGATCCCAGAACGCATAGCGCTTGGTCAAAACCTTCCTGAACTTACTTGTCTTTTTTCAAGCTTTCAGGCAGCTTGCCACGATGATTCTCCACCGGCAAGTTACTGAAGGCCAAGGGGATTCGACGGACGCGAGTTTACATTCCGGCATCCTGTCGAGGCCGCCTTTGAGGGTTGCGACAACGAGAATTCCCGGCCCGTTTAAATCACGGCTGGGGCACTGTGGCGTCGAAGATTTTGACTAGGACCTGGGTCCCGGACTCAAGTTTTACGTTGTCCATTCGGGAGAGAATCACCGGCCCGGGTGTATTGGCGGTAGCCCCCATGGTCAGGCTGAGGCCTTTCAGCCCAAAAACGCCCAGAGGCATACCCACGCTCATCGGTTTCTGTTCTCCGGAACTGACCGGCGGGGGAGCAGTCTTGTTGGGAATACCGCCGTACGAGTTTCCGGCGCTGACAGTAGGCACGTTGGTCATCGGCGGGCTGTTCGTAAACGACGGCGGCGCTCCTGCGGGATTGGTGGCCGACGACACACTGCCGCCATTGTTGGACGGGCCCCGGTTCATAGAGGAGGAGCCCCCGCCAATGGGCGTAGCTCCCGAGGACCGGTTCATTCCCATCATGCTTGGAGACATCATCTGGTCAGGCTCGTCCACGCGAGATGTCTTCATGGCAGGAGCCGAAAGCGCGTGCAAAACGCCGCGAAAATCCACTTCCCTGCGGTGCTTGAGCAGCACCTTGTCGAAAATGATTCCCAGTCGCGATTCAGGATCCTCCGCCTGGTGCGACTTCACCTCGGTCACGTGGCCGATCAGCTTGGAGTCAATGGGGATGATGATCCTGCCGTGGGAGAGCACGTCCTGTGTGACTTCGGCTTTGATCGGGTCGCCGGGTTTCAGTTTTTTGGCGTTCAGCGGTTGAGTGAATTCGGCCAGAATATAAAAGGCCGCCTGGCCGGCCGGGCTCGGCGCGGCCGGACTGACCTGGCCGCCAGCCGGGTTCGCAGCCGTTGCGGCAGCTTGCGCGGAAGTCGCGCCGGCCGCGTGATTCGGATCGCTGTGCCAAGCGTTCGCCTCGGTTGCAGGCTGCTGCACCATGCACACCCTCGGGTTCGCTCCCAACCATTGCGCCGCTACCAGGATTGTGGCAGCGACCATCGAGTAGCTCTTCATGTTCCACCTCTTGCTCGAGAAACCACGCGAGCGCTCGTCCGGGGAAGGGATAAGCATCCAGCTCACATTTTCGAACGCCAAGATATACCACAGATTGGGGCAAAAAACTGTTGTTTCTACGGGGAATGTGCCAATCGGAATACCGTCCTTCACGTCCGGTTGTGAAGGGTCTAACGGGTATAGACTTTCTTACACGGTAGCTCATCTAAGGAGATGGGCTTATCTCGTTTAATTCTCGAACATAGGGAAAAGGTTTTGAGCGCACAAGAAAAGGTCCTCATCGTGGAGGACGAAGAAAACGAACGGTCAGGCCTGGCGGAGCTGGTCACAGCCTGGGGCTACCGGACCGAGACTGCCCGGGATGGCCTGGAAGGCCTGGAAAAGGCCGCGGCCTGGTCCCCTGGCATCGTGCTGACCGACTTCAAAATGCCGCGCATGGACGGCATGGAGCTGCTGCAACGGCTGGCCGAGCTACCGCAACAGATTTTTGTGGTCCTGCTCACGGCGCAAGGAAACGTTGACATAGCCGTGGAGGCCATGAAGCTCGGCGCTTATGATTTCATTCAGAAGCCCCTGTTGCAACCAGCTCAGGCGCACTTAAAGCAGGTCCTGCAGAACGCAGCCCGGCAGCGCGGGACCACGCTGGAATTGGAAGTAACGCGGCGCAAGCTACGCGATGCCGGCGAACTGGGAGCCATGGTGGGTTCTTCCCGGACCATGCAGGAAATCTTTCACCTGGTGGAAATGGTGGCGCCCAGCACGGCTTCGGTGCTGATTACCGGCGAAAGCGGGACGGGCAAGGAGATGGTGGCGCGCACCATCCACGAGTTAAGCCCGCGCAAGAACAAGCCGTTTGTGGCCATCAACTGCTCGGCCATTCCCGAAACGCTGATTGAAAGCGAGATTTTCGGACACGAGAAAGGGGCCTTCACCGGTGCGCTGGAGCGCCGTGCCGGCTGCTTTGAACTCGCGGAGGAAGGCACGCTCCTCCTGGATGAGATCGGCGAGATGCCGATTGCCACCCAGGCGAAATTGCTGCGCGTCCTCGAAGACCACAAGCTGCGCCGCCTGGGCAGCAAGGTGGAAACTACGGTTGATGTTCGCGTGCTCGCCGCCACCAACAAGGTCCCGGAAGAGGCCGTGGCCAACGGCTACTTGCGCAACGACCTCTACTACCGGCTCAACGTCTTCAATATTCATCTGCCGCCTTTGCGAGAGCATAAGGAAGATATTCCCCAACTGGTGGAGATCTTGTTGAAGGAAATGCAAGCCAAGCACGGCCGCCAAGCAGGGACGGTGAGTGAGGCTGTTTTTGAGATGTTCAATAACTACAACTGGCCGGGCAACGTCCGTGAGCTGCGCAACGCCCTGGAACGGGCGGTGATTGTTCTTGACGGACAGCTGATCGAACAAAAACATCTACCGCCGAACTTTGGCCACAGCGGGCTCAAAACCCCGGGGGGTGACGGCGACGGCATCCGCCTGGAGGTGGGCACGACCGTGGAAGAGGCAGAGAAAGCGCTGATCCTCAAGACGCTTGCGGCCACCAACAATAACAAGACCCGGGCCGCGGAAATCCTGGGAATCAGCCTGAAAACCCTGCACAATAAGCTGAAGGAGTACGGCAACGCCGCCGCCCTTGCGGGTGACACGGCGCGCTAGAATCGACTGAGTATGCCTGCGTTACGCCTGAGGGCCAAACTGGTGTTTGCCATCACAGGAATGGTGGTGGCTATTGTGGCCACGCTCGCCGCTTTGTACATCTTTGAGGTGGTGCACCAGCACATTCAGGATGCGTTTACCACCAGCAGCTTCATCGGCAATGAGATCTACGCGGTGTCGCGCGAGGCCTTGCAAACGGATCTCGGCAGCTATCGGATCAATCTCAACAATCCCAAGGAAGTGGCCACGGCGGAGGAGGAGATCCTCCAGACTGATTCCGACCTGAATGCGCTGCTGGACTCCGTGCAGGGAGATACACAGACCATCTATGACGCCGCCATCGTGGACGCCAGCGGCCGGGCTTTGCTGCACACCAACCCGGATCTCTTGGGCAAGACTCTGGCGCCACGCGAAGACTTTTCGGTTCTTGCCCATGCCGGGATCGGCCAGCAGATGAAGATCCTGTATGGCCCGTCGCGCGCCTACGATTTCCGCATGCCGCTGGTCCGCGGTGATCAGCCGTTCGGCGAGGTGCGCATTGGCGTGTCCACGCTTTTTCTGCAGAGTACCATCCGCGACCAGATGCGAGGGGCGCTGCTGCTGTCCGGGGGAGCGGTCCTGTTTTCCCTGATCCTTGCCGCAGGCCTCTCCAACTTTGCCTTGCGGCCGCTGGCAGCCATCAGCCGCCAACTGGATCTGATCAGCGCCGGCCAGGTCTGGTCCCCGGAAAACCCCGTCAGGCGTACCGACGAATACGGGGTGGTCACCAGCAAGATCGAGCGGTTAGGCCGGCAGATGCGCGACGTCAAGGAAGTCTTCTCCGCCTTGAAGGAGAACCTGGACCAGATGATGGCCAATTTGCAAGACGGCGTCATGCTCTTCACCAGCGACTTCCGGGCGGTGCTGGTCAGCGCCTCGGCCGAGCGCTTCATCGGCAAGCCGCGCGGCGCCATGCTGGGCTGCCGGCCGGCAGAGATATTTTCTGGAGATTCCCGCCTGGGACGCGCCATCCTGCAAGCCATGGAAACCCATCAGCCCGTGGGGCAGGAGGAAATCGAGAACGAGCACGGCCGCCACATCCAAGTCTCGCTCGATTTCATCGAAGAACGTGGGGAGCGGATCGGGGCTTTGCTGACTTTGCGCGACGCCGAGTCGGTGCATCGTATTGAAGACGAGATCGAGCTTTCCCGCCGGCTCGCCGCCATCGGACGTCTGACCTCGGGCGTGGCCCACGAAGTGAAGAACCCGATCAATGCCATCGTCGTCCACCTGGAGGTCCTGCGGCAGAAGCTCAAGGAGATCGATCCCGATACCCGCCGCCATATGGATGTGATCGGCAGCGAAATTCAACGGCTCGACCGCGTGGTGCAGACGCTGGTGGACTTCACCCGTCCCGTGGACCTCCGTCTCAGCGTGATGGACCTGCGCCGCATGGTGGAGGACGTGGTGATGCTGGCTTCGCCCGCCGCCGAGCAGCACAAAGTCCGCATCGAACGGCAGGCCGGCAAGGACCCGCTCGCGGTGCGCATGGATGCCGACCTGGTCAAGCAGGCCTTGCTGAACATCGTCTTGAACGGCGTGCAGGCCATGCCCGAAGGAGGCACGTTGCGCGTGGCCATCCGGCGCGAAGGCGACGGAGCGCTGATCACGGTGCGCGACCAGGGAGCAGGCATTCCCGAGGACATTCGCGACAAAGTTTTTAATCTTTACTTCACCACCAAGAAGGGCGGAAGCGGAATCGGTTTGGCGATGGCCTATCGTGTGGTGCAGTTGCACCACGGAAGCGTAGAGTTCACCTCGGTCGCCGGGCATGGCACCACGTTCTACCTGCGCTTCCCGCTCGCGGAGAGCGCCGCCGGCAGCGAACCTTCCCGCGTGGCTTCCGAGGATTCCGTGAGCAAAGCATGAAGCTGATGAGAAACATTTCGCTCCTGCCATGGTCGATGCTGGCCTGCGTGATGGCGGTCGCGTTGCTCTCCGGATGCTCGCAGAAGAAGCAGGGTTTGGCCGCGTCGCCGCCGGCCCCGCCCGCCGCCACTCCGGAACCCCAGCCCACTCCCGCCGAACCGCAAGCGCAAACGCAGGAATCCCAGCCGGCCACCCAGGGAACTCCACCGCCGGAGTCGCAGCCGGCACAGGCCGCCCCGGAAAAGACCGAACCGGGCAAAACCAAGAACGCTAAAACCCATCCCACCACCAAAAAGACCGGCACGGAAACTGCGCGCAATACTCCGCCGAAAACCGTGGTCAAGCCGGACGGGGCAGAAACTGCTCCCGCGGCAGGCGAGATCTCGCCGGCGCTCTCCCACGACGAAAGCGTGCACAGTCAGGCAACGACCGAGCAGCTGCTGCAAAACACTGAGGCTAGCCTGAACGGCATCAAGCGCCAGCTCTCCCCCGACGAACAGGCTGTTGTCACCCAGATTCGCGATTTCATGAACCAGAGCCGGCAGGCCACCAAGGCCAACGATCTGACTCGCGCCTACA
>DATDGY010000138.1:0-4547 GCA_036521855.1 Candidatus Angelobacter sp. | reverse complement strand
TTTCTCCGCAACACCTGTACAAAAACAGGGCAGCCTGAGGCTGCCCTGTTTGGTCTTTCCGCGAGCGACTACGCGTAGATACCGCGCTGTTTGATGGTATGGGCCACGCGGCTGATGGCCAGCATGTAAGCCGCAATGCGGTTGTTCACGTCATGCGTCTCCGAGAAATGCACAACGTCTTCGAACGATTCCCGCAGGATGAATTCCAATTGCTCGTTCACTGCGGATTCCTTCCAGAAGTAACCCTGGCGATCCTGCACCCACTCAAAGTACGAGGCGGTAACACCGCCAGCGTTCGCCAAAATGTCGGGAATCACGAACACCTTCTTGTCGGCCAGGATCTCATCGGCTGCGGCGGTAGTCGGGCCATTCGCGCCTTCGCAAATGATCTTGGCCTTGATGCTGTCCGCGTTCTGGCTGGTGATCACGTTTTCGGTGGCCGCGGGAATCAGAATCTCGCAGGCTGTGACCAGCAACTCTCGAGAGTCGGCCGCTTCTGCGCCGGGGAATCCGACGATACCACGATTGTTGTTGCGGTCGCGGTATTCGAGCAGGGCGTCAATGTCGATGCCCTTGGGGTTATAGAGTCCGCCGTTGTATTCGGCAATGCCGACAATCTTGTAGCCGGCATCCGACATTAATTTTGCGGCGTTGGATCCGACGTTACCGAAGCCTTGGATGATGACCCGTGTGCTCTCACGCGACATGTTGAATTTCTTGAGGGACTCATCGCAGACGATCATCACGCCCCGCCCCGTGGCTTCACGGCGGCCGCGCGATCCGCCGATGTTGATCGGCTTGCCCGTAACCACAGCAGTCACGGTCTGTCGCATGTGCATAGAGTAGGTGTCCATCATCCAGGCCATCGTCTGTTCGTTGGTATTTACGTCGGGTGCGGCCACGTCTTTCTCAGGACCGATGAATTCAATCAGCTCCGCGGTGTAACGGCGCGTCAGCTTCTCCAGTTCCCCAAGAGTCAGCTTCTTGGGATCCACGATAATTCCGCCCTTGGCGCCGCCGAAGGGAATGTTGACCACTGCGCACTTCCAGGTCATCCAACTGGCCAGAGCGCGCACCTCATCCAGGGTGACGTCGGGTGAGTAACGCACTCCGCCCTTGGCCGGGCCGCGCGCAATGGAATGCTGGACGCGAAACCCGGTGAATACCTCGAGCGTGCCGTTGTCCATGGACACCGGAATATGAACGATGATTTCGCGGTTGGGATAGCGCAGGATCTTCCATAGGCCGTCATCCAAACTCAGCTTTTGGGCGGCGAAGTCAAACCGAGCTGCCTGGGCTTCCCAGGGATTCAGCTCCTGTTCGAGCGATACAGTTTTCATGAGTACTCCAAGGAATTAAGACAAACGGAAAAAGTATAGATAGGCCGCGGGAAGCAATCAACGCCAAGGATGCCAAAAGTTACCCAAGAGTAACTGGCGGCGAGGCGACCCATCGCGGTCAAAGATAATCTTTCTCTGTTCCAGTTATCATTATAGCCGCCGCCAGCAAAGCGATCAGCGGTGTTCGCCCGCGGAAGGGCTCCTTCGTCAACAGCAACATCTTGCGAGGAAAAACATCATGGAATCCCAGGCACAAAAAGCTTCCCGGCTGTTGGACTTGCACCATGCCGAGGCGCCGCTGGTGCTCATCAATGTGTGGGACAGTGCCAGTGCATGCATCGTTGAACAGGCAGGTTTCCCGGCGATCGCCACCAGCAGCGCTGCTGTCGCCAACGCCCTGGGCCATGCCGACGGCCAACACCTGCCCTGGCCGGTGATGACAGATGCCATCCGTAGAATCGTTGCGGCGGTGCGGGTTCCGGTCACGGCCGATATCGAAGCCGGCTTTTCGTCCAGCCTCCAGGAGTTGGACCGCGCCGTCGAACAGCTGATCGACGCCGGCGCGGCGGGCATCAACTTGGAAGATGCGTTGCCTGGACACGAAGATCGTGGCCCTTTGTATCCAGCTCGGGAGCAGGTAGAACGCATTCGCGCCGTGCGCAACACCTGCGCTCGGATGAAGACGCGTCTGGTCATCAACGCGCGCACGGATGCTTACTGGGAAAATGGCCGCTCGAAGGAAGAAACTCTGCGCAATACGCTGGAGCGCGGCCAGGCCTATCTCGAAGCCGGCGCCGACTGCATTTTTGTTCCCGGCCTGAAGGAGCCAGAACACATCCGCGCGGTTGTGGGTGAGTGGAAGGCGCCGATCAACATTCTGGCCGGGCCCGGAGTTCCCTCTGTTCCAGAGCTGGCGAAGCTTGGGGTCAAGCGCATCAGCATGGGTTCGGGACCCATGCGCGCGGCGATGGGGCTGCTTCGCCGTATCGCCGAAGAGACCACGCGAGCCGGAACCTACACTGCTCTCATCGACGGAGCGGTTCCTTACGCGGAGATGAACGCTCTGTTCAAACGGTAGAAAGACGGCCAGGAACATACCTTGTGTCGGAGTACGCCGGGACAGAGTTGCACGGGAAGAAAGCCGATCCTGCTCTGGCGAGGCATCTCCAACCATGCTCCGGCATTCACATCAGGAAGACAGTAATTCCTCTTAGGGACTAATACTTCATTCCGGAAGGTAGATTAACGGGGCGAATCGGCACAAGCTCGTACGTGCGCGGGGACCCAAGGAGCAACGATGCGAGCAAGGCTACTTCTGGCAGACCATCAAAAGATCCTGACCGACGGGCTCAGTAAGCTTCTGGAGCAGTTCTATGATGTTGTGGCAACTGCGGCCAACGGCTATGAGCTCGTTGCCCTGGGGAAAGAGCTTAATCCTGACGTGATTGTGACCGAAATTTCCATGCCCCTGCTGAACGGGATGGATGCTCTCCGGGCACTCAAGAAGAGCGGTGTACGCGCCAAGTTCGTGGTTCTTACCATGCACCTGGACATGGGCCTGGCAGTGCAGGCGTTCCGCACCGGCGCCTCGGCGTATGTGCTGAAGCTCGGCTCAAGCGAAGAGATCCACGCAGCCGTAGAAGCGGCCCTGCACGGCCGCTACTACCTCAGCGCATCCTTCCCCGTGGACCTGGTTGCGGTTCTGGCCGAAGCAGCGCGGCATCCGGAGGAGGATCGGGCGCGTCTCAGCCGCAGACAGCGCGAAGTCCTCCAGTTGGTGGCAGAAGGCAAGACCATGAAAGAGGTCGCCACCGTGCTTGGTATCTCCACGCGCACGGCCGAATCCTACAAGTACGAAATGATGCGCACGCTAGGCATACGCACCAGCGCGGAACTCATCCACTATGCGATCCGGATCGGTTTGATCGCGGTCACGCCGCTGCGCTCCGCGGCGTGATGATCTGACCTTAAACAAAACGAGCTTAAACAAAGCGCCATGCGCCAAGCTTCCATCGCATCATGCGATTTGACGCTACTTGCTGGTCGCTGAAGGCGGCGGCGCGACGGTGGCAACCGTGGTTTGGTCGAGCGTTTGGATCAGAGGGCGTCCTGCTGGCGGCACTGGAACCTCTCCGCTGCGAACAATTTGCCTCGCAGTCAGTTCCCGTCCATAGAGAGCCGTGTTCCCGGTATTGTCCGGCCGCAGAGTCGAGCCATTCAGGACCGCGCCCAAGTAAGCGCCTCCGGTGCGGGAAAACGCGAGGATCTTGGCCCTCATGCCCATGTCGGTAGCCGCTACCATGGAGCGGCCGAAAGGACCGGCGGCAACCGACCCGTCAACTCCCAGCTTGGATTTGGTGCTCAAGAGCGAATTGACGCCGCGCTCGTTCATCACCAGCAGCACCAAGTCTGTGACCTGTACGCCGATCTGCAGGCCAAAATTCGCTCCTTCCAGGGAAATCATCGAAGGAGCACTCCACGGCCCATTGAAGTCTTGCCCGAGGCGGCAAGACATACTGCCCCGTCCGTAGTCGACGCCAAAAATAAACCCAGCTCGCTTGAGTGAAGGAATCACAATCACACACTTGGCGTGATCGATGACTTCCTTCGTGATGCCCAGTTTTTGGGTGAGATTCGTATTCAGGACGTCCCGGGAGTTGTGCAGCCGGTCGGCCTGTTTGGCTTTCACCTCAGCCTCGTAGGCCTGGTCACTCGCGGCCTGGCTGGCTGCTCCAGCCTGTGCGCCCTGGCCCTGTTGCGCCGCCTTGGCCTGTTGTTGCGCGGCGATCTGGCTCTGCTGCGCCGCGGTCTGGCTCTGCTGCGCTGCGGTCTGGCTCTGCTGCGCCGCGGTCTGGCTCTGTTGCGCTGCGGTCTGGCTCTGTTGCGCTGCGGTCTGGCTCTGCTGTTGCGTAGTCTCGCTCTTCGACTGCATGCTCCAGACAGGGATGCATCCCAGGGCCAGAAGTAAGGCAAAGACACAAATTCGTTTCATCTTCTCACTCCCCGACTGTTCTGACTGCGAACAGGTCTCATTGCATGGTCTCTCCAATGCTTCCGCTGGCCAACCCGGTTAACTACGGGAATCAAATACCGGGAAAACTACCGAAAGAGCCATCAGCACTCAGCATTCAGCAATCAGCCGCGGAGAAGATCCGAGTGATCTGGTGATCCGGTGATCTGAATCGTCGAATATGGTTTTCGATTGAC
>DATDGY010000137.1:0-67915 GCA_036521855.1 Candidatus Angelobacter sp. | reverse complement strand
CACGAGTGGCCCTATTTGGTCCGCGGCAACACCCTGCCTCTGGCTCCCAACATGTGTTTCAGCGACGAGCCGGGTATTTACATCCGGGGCGAATTCGGCGTGCGTCTGGAAGACGACATGCACATCACTGAGAATGGAGCTGACCTGTTTACGCCGCAGAGCCCTAGCCTAGAGAGCCCGTTTGGGAAGGGATAGAATCGCCGTGATCGCGGAATCGCCGTAATCGCACGGAATCGGGCCGCACGACGAGTTATGAATGAACGCAGACAAGCATCAGGAGTTGAGGACGCGAACCAAGTCATTTGCTCTTCGGATTATTCGCATGTCTCAGGCGCTGCCACGAAGCCGGGAAGCTAACGTGATCGTGCAGCAGATCCTCAGATCTGCCACAGGTATGGCCGCAGACTATCGTGCTGCCGGCAGATCAAGGTCAAAAGCTGAGTTCATCGCGAAGATCGGTGTTGTGGTTGAAGAAGCTGACGAACCTGCGTTTTGGCTTGAGATGCTTGGAGAAAGCGGAATTGTTCGCCCTGCAAAACTGCAGAATCTGCTCGCGGAGGCGATTGAACTCGTCGCAATCTTTACCGCTTCTCGCAAGACAGCGAGAGGCTGAAGGTCTAGGTGTCACTCCGATTCCGGCGATCACGGCGATTCCGCGCGATCCCGGCGATTATTTCAGCGCCCCCGTCATAAACGTGCTCACATCTTTCTTTAGCTCGCCCAGCGACTGGTCCTGGATATACATCATGTGTCCGGCGCCGTAATAGCCGAGGCTGATGCGGGAGTGCTGCGCGGCATCCAGGCCCATGTGGTTGAGCGTGTATTGGGTGGCGAAGTACGGCGTGGCCATGTCGTAGTATCCGGAGCCGACGAAGAGTTTCATAAAGGGATTCTTGGTGAACGCATCGGCGAGTGCCTGGGCCGTATCGGGAAACCCGCCTTCACCGCGAATACCCCAATCCCATTCGTCGAAGCGGAAACCGCCGCCCAGGATGTAATAGTCGAGATCGGTCTTGTAGCCGAGTTCAGTGCGCACATACTGATTGAACATAGCAGTGTACGGCGGGCGAATGGCGCTCAGGCTTGGGTCGTAGCCGGCGGTTTCCGCGATCGCTGAGCGCGAGGTGCCGGTGAAGCGGCCGTCAAGCCGGCCAATCACCTCTCTTTGGCCGCGAAGAAGCTCCTGCGAGAAGTGTCCTTGTTCAATACGGAGATTGCTCAGGTCGATGTAGGTCTTGCTCAGCCCGGTGTAGCGCGCCAGTTGGTCGATTACATCCTGGCGCTCCGGGGGCGTTAGCCGGTCGCCTTTCATCAGGGCCTCAGCGTATCTTCCTGAGGCCCAGCGCTCCACCTCGCCGCGCAACTTGTCGAAATCCTGCTGCAAGTCAGGGCTGAGTTTCTTGTGATACCAGGCGGTGGTTGCATACGTGGGCAGATACAGGACGTAAGGAAGGTCATTGCCCGGCGTGAAGTCGAGCGTCTGGAAATTCAGGACGCTGGAGATCAGCATGATGCCGTTGAAGGCGACGCCGTGTTCTACCAGGTATCCGGAGAGGCCGGCGGCGCGCGTGGTGCCGTAGCTTTCCCCGACCAGAAAAAGAGGCGATGACCAACGCTCATAACGACCGAGGTAGAGACGGATGAACTCGCCTACGGACTCGATATCGCCGCGCAGGCCGATGAATTTTTTGGTCTGATCGCGTTTGACGGCGCGACTGTAGCCCGTGCCCACGGGATCGATAAAGACCAGGTCGGTCTGGTCCAGCCAGGTATATTCGTTGTCCACGAGCTGGTAGGGCGGCGCCGGCATCATGCCATCCGGCTGCATGCGCACGCGTTTGGGGCCGATAGCGCCCAGATGCAGCCACACGGAAGCGGAACCCGGTCCGCCGTTGAAGGAGAATGTCAGCGGGCGGCGCTCAGCGGATTGGCCGTCGAGGGTGTAGGCGATGTAGAAGATGTGGGCCTCGACCTCGCCGGTGTCAACGTTCTTGAGCGGCATCATGCCGGCAGTGGATGTGTAGCGCAGAGTCTTGCCACCAACGTGAATCTCATGGTGCATCACTGACGGCGCCTGCTCGGGGGCTTCTTTCTTGGCCTCCGGCGTGGGAGAGGCGGCGGGTTTGGCGCTGGCCTCCGGCGCGGGCGCCGGCGGCTGGGCTTGACGGTCCCTCTGCTGGCCGGAAGAACACAAGGAGGCGAACAATAAAAGCACGAAGAACACGAACAGGACGTTGCGCGGCATGAATCGATTCTCCTGGTGGCAGTTAGACGTCAGCGATGAAAACAAGTGAGTGTAGCTGGCGGGATCGAAAAGAACAAATCAAGCACTGCGACAGGCCCAATGCCCGGAAGAAGAAGGCAATTTGCGATTACCTCGGTGAGATTTTCCATGCCGAGGCAGAACGGTGGCTTGCCATATAATCTTGCAGAAAATCATTTATGAGCGCATCGCCATCTTCGTTTGCGCAGATTGCCGCTGCCTGTGAGGCGGAGGGACTAACCCTCCAGAGTGGCGAGAAGATCGCTTCTGCTCTGGCAGCTGAGTTCAAGGTAGGGCCGGATGAAGTGGGCATCCTGCGCTTGGAAGCAGATAGCCTGGTTTTCGTCTATCCCGCCAAGCTGCACGACGTCGGTCGCATACCCCTGAACAACTCGAGTTCTGTGGCCGTGCGCACGCTCAACACGAGGCGTCCGGAGATCATGAACAACTTCACCAAGACCAAACACACGACGTTCTTTGAAACGGTGGACATCAGCGGCAAGCCGGCCGGGCCCAAGATGGGAAGAGAGCACCAGACCATTCAAAAGCTGATGTCGGCGCCCGTGATTGTGGCTGGCAAAGTGGTTGGGGTAATCCAGATTTCACGCAAGGGGGCCACTTTAATCGGGGCCGGCCCCGACTTCGTCGCCGCGGACCTGCAAAAACTGGTGGGGTTGGCGAGCGTGCTGGCCAAATGTTTCCGGCCGCGATGAATGATCATGTTGAAGCGCGCGTGCAAGTCCGAGCAACCCCGCCGCCCCGCGAGCATATGGACCCGTCGAAGTCGATCCTGTCGAAATCGACCATTCGCTGATTGCGGCCCCGGTTGTTGAGGCAAGCGACCCGCTCAAGCTCTGTCTTTCCAATGGGTTACAACCGCGGTTAAGGTACCAACGTAACTTTGGTTGCCGGCGTTTTCTGGATTAGAGTTGGGTCAACCGAAGTAAGAAGTGTGCCCAATTGGCTTGATTCGCCCTCGCACTGCGCCCCCGCGCGATGTTCGGTGTCGAGTTGAGAAACCACGATCAGACGGGAGAAGGAACTTTACTGTGGCTTCAAGGATTTCAAAAGCAGCGTGGATACTGCTCTTGTTCTCGGTGTGCCTTTGCGGGGTCCCGGGTTTCGGACAAGACGTCATTACCCTGGTCGGGTCCGGCGGGAGTTCACCGGTCCCGGTCTATCGTCTCTGGAGGACGGAGTACAACAAGCGCCAGCCGAAGCTCCAGATGGACTATGTCGTCCTGGGTACAAGTGAAAGCATAGCCCAGATTTCCAAGGGGAATGGCGACTTTGGCGCCGGCGATACTCCGCTCCCACCTGAAGAGCGCGCCTCCGGAGAGCTGTTGGAAGTGCCCATCATGGTGATCGGGCTTGTGCCTATCTACAATCTTCCGGGAGTGCGTCAGGAGTTGCGCTTTTCAGGGAAACTCCTGGCCCAGATTTTCCTCGGCGACGTAAAGACCTGGAATGCTCCGGAGATCGCTCAGCTCAACCCGCAGGTGCCTTTGCCGAACCTGCCCATCAAAGTTGTGTACCGGACACCCGGAAAAGGAACGAACTACATCTTTACGGAGTTTCTTTCGAAGGCCAGCCCCCGGTTCAAAGAGAAGATCGGCCGTAGCATCTCCCCTAAATGGCCGGTGGGAGTGCCCGCGGAGCGCAGCTCCGATATCGCTGACAAGGTGAAGGGCCAGGCAGGCGCGATCGGCTATGCGGAACTTCAATACGCCCGGGAAAACAATATCAGTTACGGGATGGTGCAAAACGCCGACGGCAAGTTTGTAGAGGCCACGCCGGATTCGCTCTTAGCGGCGTGCCGCGCCGCGGAATCTCCGGGCTGGGACAAGTTTGGCGCTTCGCTCACTAACGCACCGGGAGCGGATTCCTACCCCCTGACCAGCTTTAGCTGGATCTACGTGCGCAGTGTTGCCGCGCATCCCGCGCGCAAGGCGGCGCTCGAGGATCTGCTGAATTGGCTCTTGAGCGATGGCCAGCAACTTGTGCCGGCGGGCTACTCGAAACTGCCGGCGCCCCTGGCCACGAACATCAAAGCCAAAGTCAGTTCACTCAAGTAGGCGCGGGCTGCCAAGCAGCACTACCGGGTTGGCACCACAAGATTCCGGTCCAGCCGGACTTCAAGCTGGGTGCCCTTATCTAGTTTGAGGTCGTTGCCTTTGAAAAGGAAGCTGCTGGTGGTTCCCAGGCCAGCGCCGGCAATAGCCCCGGCAGCGGCGCCCTTGCCCCCGCCGGCAGCCGCGCCAGTGGCAGCGCCGATTCCAGCCCCTATCAGGGCATTGGTAATCACCCGCTTCTTGTCCGGGCCCTTTTGCGTGATTTCGCCTTCCTGCCCCGTGGACTTGATGGAAGGATCGCCCGGCACGCCGGTAAACGTGGCGATCAGGGGAGCCCAGCCATTGCCGGTCTCGATCTCATCCACCGCCAGCATCATGCGCGCGCCAGTGAAGCCGTGTTCATAGGTCGCTACGTGGCCCCTGACGCCGCGTCCCTTGGGAATGACCAGACCGCTGGAAGTGAAAAGGTCTTCGCTGAGCTCAGCCGTGAAGTGCTGTCCTTGCTCCAGATTGCGGGTATCGAGGGTATCTTCCAGGCCCAGGATAAAGCGCGTTCCTTGCGGGATGGCGTTGGGCGGGGCGTCATTGGCTGAATTGTGGTTGCAAACCGCGGCAGACGGCTGCGGCTGGAGGTCAGCGGGCGGCTGGCCGGGTCCGCTGTCGTGGGGACGTGTCTTGAGCCCGGGGGCGCCTTGCGCGTTCGAACCTGCGTTGTCTTGGGCGGTCGCGCCCGTGACCAAGAGCAAGGCCAAGGCACAAAACCAGGAAGTCCACTTTAAATGCATGACGTTACCTCAACGGTAAGTGTAATTTTGGAGATGCTGGGAATTGGATGCGTCCACAATCCGGAAATGCTGCTTGCAGGAGATCGACATTTGCATCGCCTCGCCCGGTCACCCGGGAGGTTACGAAGGTAACTGTACAAAAGTGTGACTTTCCCGCAGGCTATAGGCATCCGATACGCGGGCAGTTGGCGTACTTGAGGTTAGGGGTAGGGAGATGAGGAATTGGTTGGTACCAGTAACGGTGCTGGGCCTAAGCGGCCTGGGGTTGTTGTGCGCCAGTGGCCGTGGCCGGGCGCAGATGCAAGTCCTTTTGAACCAACTGGCCCGCCATGGCGATCCCCTGGGCGAGTTCCTGGAAAGCCAATTGGCCGCCATCCAGCGCACTCTCGACGATCTGGCTGAGGCCCTGGAAGAGCAAAGCGCCTAGCTTCCTCTTGGCGCCTGCGTGGGGGATGGTCAAGCTGGGCCCTGACCGGCTAAAGCCAACATTCCAAAAGCATTGTTCACCGCAGGCCTGCTCCACCCTTTGATCCCCTAGGTAATGGTGTCACTGAGCACGGGCACTGCCTTGATAGGGTAAGTGAAGCTGTAAATCTGCGAGTTGATCTCCTTGCGCAAGTCTTCCCAAATGGTGTCCGGCATTTGCAGAAAAATGCGTACGACCTCGGGGTCAAACTGCCTGCCGGAGAAGCGCTTCACCTCGTCACGGGCCACCGCGATGGTCTGGGCAGCGCGATAGGGGCGGTCGGAGGTGATGGCGTCAAGCGTGTCGGCGATCGAGAAGATGCGTGCTCCGAGGGGAATGTCTTCGCCTTTCAGACCTCTGGGATACCCGGTGCCGTCAAATTTCTCTTGGTGGGAATAGACGATCTCCGCCGCCTCTGCCAGGAAAGGGATCTTCTTAAGCATCTGGTAGCCACGGAAGCAATGTTCGCGCATGATCTGTGTTTCATCGTGGCTCAGGGCCCCTGGCTTGCGCAGAATACTGTCGGGGATGGCCATCTTGCCGATGTCGTGGAGGAAGGCGCCGCGGGCAATGACCCGGATCTTGTCTCCCGAGAGCCCCATGGCCCGGGCGATGGCGATGGTGAACGCCGTGACCCGCTTGGAATGGCCCTCAGTTTCGGCGTCCTTCAGGTCGAGGGCATCGCCCAAGGCCTCCAGGGTGATGTCGTAGGAGCGTTCCAGGTCGGTCATGGCCTGGCGAAGCTGTTCTGTGCGGGCTGCCACCAGCGACTCCAGATTGGACTGGTAGGCCCGGTTTTCCAACTTCAGCCGCCGATGCTCCAGGGCCCGGCGGACCATGGCCAAAAGCTGCTCCCGTTCAAACGGCTTGAGCAGGTAGTCGTACGCGCCATTGCGGATTGCCGCCAGGGCCACGGAGATGTCATGCACGGCCGTGACCATGATCACCGGCATGTCGGGATACTTTTCTTTGGACCGCTCGAGCAGGGCGATGCCATCGAGTTCGGCCATCATCAGGTCGGAGAGCATCAGTTCAAATTCGCCGGTGGAGTTGAGCAGGGCCAGTGCCTCCATGCCGGAACAGGCTTGCCGGGTCTTGTAGCCGGCCGCGTTGAGCATGGAAGAGATGATCTCGCGGATGGGTTCTTCGTCATCGACGACCAAGATACGCTCGGTTGTCATTTGGGAACCCTCACCTTGTCACGGGGGGCTTTTAATGTACTCCAGAGTAACGGGAAATACAATGCCATAAATGCACCAAAGGCCTCTTGCCAAACGACATTTCTGATGTATATAAAGTCCCAAGAAGGAATCCCCCGCTCAACTCAACTTGCGCACTGGTGAAGATGGAATTGGCGCTGCAACCCGCGTTTCTGGCGGAGGCCTCGACGCTGCTCGTTCTGCTGGCGGGAGCCATTCTCCTATACCGCAGTTTCAGGGAAAAGTACCTGGTGCCGTGGATTGCCGGCTGGATGGCGTACGGTTTGTCCAAGCTCTTCAGTGCATTCAGTGAAACTGCGGCCTCGCAGCCGCTTTGGACGGCATTGGCCTACGCCGCTTTTGTTAGTGCGGTGGGACTCTTTACGGGCGCGGTGTTTCTTTACGTCCAGCAGAAAGCTCTGCTTTGGCCGGCAGCGATGGGTCTCTTTCTGGCCCTGGCCTTGGGGGTGGTGCGGGCTTTCTGGCTCCCGCGTTCCGCGGCGTTGGCTGGCGCGTTCAAGATCTCCTGCCGCCTGATCTTGCTGGCCGCCGCTGTGCAATTGGTGCGCTTTTCCTGGGGGCGTCTCAACGCCGGACGATGGCTTCTTGCCGCCGCGCTGCCGTTTCTGCACGACGATCGGGTGCTGAATACCCACACCATCCTGGGGTATGACATTCTGGTGGATCTGGTGTTGGGGATCAGCATGATGACCATTGTGCTGGACGATTCCCGCGTCCAGATACAGCGCCTGGATGTCCTCAACGCCATTACCCAGCAGATCTCACACTCCGGCGATTTCGTCGGGGCCGTGCAGAGCTTTCTGCGCGAAATTACCCAGATCACCAGGGCGAAGGCCGGCTGGTTCCGCATTCTCGAGAGAGACAAGCTTGTCCTCAGCGCCCACTTAGGAATCTCGGACGAATCCGCTAAAGCGGCGCGGAACGTCGAAACCGGCAAAAGCGTCGGCGCCTACGCCATTCGCGAGAACGAGGTCCTTGTCCTGCGCGCCGCTGAAGCCCAGCCCGAGTACAGGAACATGCTCGAGGCGGAGGGCATTCACCATCTGCTGTTGATTCCTGTAGAAGGGAAAAGCTCGACGATCGGGATGCTGGTGATCGGCATGGCCCATTTCCGCGTCCACACCGGGAACGAAAAAAAATTCCTGAAAGCCGCTGCCAGGCAGCTTGGCTTGGCTGCCGAAAACCGGCAGCTGGTGCAACAGGTGGAGCAATCGCGGAGCGAATGGGCGAGCACCTTCGATTCCATCCCGGACTATATTTTGGTGCATGACCGGGACTATCGCATCCTCCACGCCAATCAGGCGTTGCTGGCCCGTCTGGGCCGTTCGCGCGAACAGGTCGGCGGCCGCTTGTGCGAGTCGGTGTTGCCGGGCGCGCTGATCAACTGGAATGAATGTCCGTATTGTGCTCACGGGGAATGGACGGTGCGAGAAGACCCATGCTTCGGCGGCTACTCCATGGTCTCAACCTCGGCCTATGCCCACGGCGATCACTCCGCAGTCGGGTCCGTCCACGTGGTCAAGGACGTCACCGAGGCCAAGGCCGCCGAAGAGCGCTATGCCTCCCTGTTCAATCACATGCATGAGGGCGTCTTCATCTCGGCGCCCGAGGGCCACATCTTGGATTGCAACGAGGCGTTCGTGCAAATGCTGGGTTACGCGAACAAAGAAGAGATCCTGAGGCTGGACGTGGCCGTGTCTCTGTACGTTGATCCCGAACACCGGAAGGTGTTTCTGAACGAAATGTCGCGGCAGGGATACGTCAGGAACTTTGAAGTCCTCCTGCGGCGGAAAGACGGCAGAAAAATCAACGTGATTGAAAGCAGCTTTGCCACTCGCGGTCCCAGCGGCAACATCGAGCGCTACCAGGGCGTTGTGCTCGATGTGACGGAGATGAAGCGCGCGGAGGATGAAATCCGCCGGCGCAACCGCGAACTCTATGTTTTGAACAACATTGCCGTGACCTTCAACCAGTCGTTCGACCTGGACGAGATTCTGCAGCTGGTGTTGCTGCAAGTGGTGGAACTTCTGTCGGCGGACACGGCCGCAGTCTATCTGTTTGAGGACGATACCAATACCATATCCAAGAAGGCGGCCTATGGCCATCGCAGCTCCTGGGTCATGGAAAACGACCGGTTCTCCTTGCCCGCGGAATTCGTGGACACCATCAAATCTGAACACGCTGAGATCATTGACCAGGAACATCTCGCCCGGCTGCCGGAAATCCTGAAGAAAATCGTTGAACTGGAAGGCATGCGTTCGTGGATGTGGGTAATGCTGTGGCGCAAAGACAAGGTCCTGGGCGCTCTCGCAGCCAGCAGCCGCCTGGCGTGCAAGTTCACGCCCTCGCAGGAGAGTGTGATGATCGCGGTGGGCCGCCAGCTGGCCACGACCATCGAAAAGATCCAGCTCTATCATGAAACCAGGAAAGCGTACGAGGACCTGCGGCGAACCCAGGAGCAACTGCTGCAGAGCGAAAAGATGTCGGCCGTGGGCCAATTGATCTCCGGCGTGGCCCACGAGCTTAACAACCCGCTTACTGCGATCCTGGGGTACACGCAGTTGCTGGAGACCGAAAAGCTCGAGCCCCGCATCCAGGATTTCATCGAGAAGTTGCACAAGCAGGCGCGACGCACGCAAAAGATCGTGCAGAACCTGCTCTCCTTTGCCCGCCAGCACAAGCCGCGGCGGATTCATGTGGATTTGCGCAGCGTGATGGAAGACACTATTGCCCTCCGTGATTACGACTTGAAGGTCAACAACATCGCAGTGGAGCGGAACTTTGAACCGGTTCTGCCTTCGGTGGTGGCCGATCCGCACCAGTTGGAGCAGGTCTATCTCAACATCATCAATAATGCCGCGGACGCCATGTTGGACGGGGCACGCGGCGGCCGTCTGCGCATCAGGATTTACCAGAAGAACGGCCACGTGGTCAGCGAGTTTCACGATTCCGGTCCGGGCATCACTGATGCCAAGCATGTTTTCGATCCCTTCTATACCACCAAGGGTGTTGGGAAAGGTACGGGTCTGGGATTGAGCATCTGCTACGGCATCGTGAAGGAACACGGGGGCGAGATTTCCGCCCGCAACCACCCCCAGGGCGGGGCTATGTTGGAGGTTCGCCTGCCGGCGGCCGTGGGTGAAAAGCCGCTCAGCGAAGGGGAACGCATCGTGGCCCGGCGCGAGACCCGACTGGAGGGACGCGTCCTTTTGGTGGATGATGAGGAAGACGTGCTGGATTTTGAACGCGAAGTGCTCACCGCCGCCGGCCTCGAGGTCGTGCTGACCAGCTCGGGTGCGGCAGCCGTGGAACACTTGCAGCAAGAGGAATTTGACGCAGTTTTCCTGGACAGCAGGATTCCCGGTGAGTGGTCCAGCGAGGACGTGTATCGCTGGATTGCGGATTCCCGGCCAGGGCTGCTGGCGAGGACCGTCCTGGTGTTATCGAACGTCTCTGATCCCGGAATCCGCGCGTTTGTGGATGCCACCAAAGTGCTTTGCCTGGTGAAGCCCTTCGAAGTGGCCGACCTGCTGGCCGTTACCCGCCGCGTGCTGCGCCGGATGAAGGCTGCCGCTCATTCTTCGTAGCCCGGAATCACCGGGCGCGAGTGCCACGCACGATCCTGCCGGCCACAAAGGCTGTTCCCGCCACCCCCAACAGGCCCGATCTCACCCACGTGGGAGCCGAGAGCACTCGGCGCAGCCGGGCGGCATTGCGAAAAGCCGGAGCGAATCGCTTCAAGTACGCGTCCCGATAACGGTGGCACGACTCCGCCAGCGAACACTCGCTCCGCAGGAAGCAAGTCAGCGATTCCGCGGCCAGAGTGCCGCTGTGCAGGGCCAGCGAGATACCGTCACCGGCGAAGGGATCGATGAAGCCGGCAGCATCCCCGGCGAGGATCATGCCGCGGTCCTCGGTTTCAGGCGCGCGGAAGTACAGCGGCGACGTGGTGATGGCCGAGACAAGCGGCTGCCAATCGCGGCTGCGGCGCCAAAGCTCCGGATGCGCCACGAAAACCTCCTCCAGCGAGCGGGCGGCATCGGCCCGCACCATGGCAGCGGCGTTGACTGCATCCTTTCTCACAGGCTGCACGCCGCAGTAGCCGCCCGGAAAAAAATACAGATCGACGGAACGCGGGGGCGCGGATTCGGTGTAGTGGGCCTTTAGCCCGATCCACTTTGTTTTGCCGACGGTTGGATATTGGGTCAACTGCGACCAGCGTCCGGTGGCATTCACCACAGCCTTGGCGGCAAGAGTTTTCCCGGCGGCCTGGACGGCGAACAAGCCATCCTGTGCGGCTTCGCCCCCGTTTACCTGACGTATGGTGACACCTTCCTCGGCGTGAACTCCAGCGCGGCGGGCCGCCTGAAGTAACGCGGCATCCAGATCAAACCGCGGAATGCTCTGTGCTGCTGGGGAGACCGGGAACGATATGGCCTTGTGGTCCAGGAAGATCCGCGCGGAGTCGATCTTGAGAGTCGCAGCCAGCGGATTCTGCTCCAGGGGTTCCAGCAACGTGTTCAGCAGGCGGAGCGATTCCGGGGAAACAAATTCACCGCACACTTTGTGCCGGGGAAGCCTGTCCTTTTCGAGGAGCAGTACTCTCGCTCCCGCCCGAGCCGCGGTGATGGCGCAGGCCGAGCCCGCCGGTCCAGCGCCGGCAACAATCAGGTCATAATCGGTTGTGGCTCTCGAGTTTTCCAGACGATCACTCCTAGGCGGTACAGATAAAACGTCCTGATTGAGATTTGAGCGGCGCCAGTGCCCTGAAGGATGCGGCCAATCTCATCCACAGTATAGGCACGGCGCACGGAGGCCGGTGCATCATGGCGGGTGATGCGGCTGCGGAAGATGGGACGGCCGGCCAAGGCCAGGGCCAAGTGCAGCGGATGGCGAATTAGGTCGTTGATGACGAAGGCATAGCGGGCCACACGCAGGCCCTCCGCGGCAAACTGTGTCAGCTCTTCCGGCTCCAAATGATGCGCGAAGAGCGAGCTGCCGACCACGTCAAAGCTGCCGGAGCAAAATGGCAGCGCCAGGGCATCGCCACAGACGTTGAGGTTCACTCCGTTCAGATGGGTGGGCGCGCGGTCCATGACCGTCGGACGCACCGCCAGTCCGCGGCGGCCCAGCAATTCTCGGGTCAGCGTGGCAACGTCGCCGGCGCCGCCCGCAACGTCCAGCCAGTCGATGGACTTGAGCCCGCTGCGCTCAGCGACCTCGTGCAACAATGCGGCCATGGCGCGCACGCCGCCAAAACGACGGTTGAACATGCGCAGATCAGCGAGCGAGTCTTCCACTTCCCGCGGCGTGCCGCTGTCGCTGTCCAACAGCTCGGGCACCACCAGGCGCTTCATCGCTCAGACCTGCTCCAGCTCTTCTTCCAGAAGTTGTTTGTTGTAGAGATCGGTGTAATATCCGTCGCGGGCGATGAGCTCGTCGTGCGTGCCCATCTCCACGATACGTCCCGCGTGCAGTACGGCAATCCGGTCGGCGTTGCGGACGGTGGAGACGCGATGGGAGATGAAGATCGTAGTCCGCCCTCGCATTACCTCCCGCAGGTGATTGAGGATCTTTTCTTCCGTGTAGGTGTCCACACTGGCCAGTGCGTCGTCCAGGATCAGGATGCGCGGGTCGCGCATGATGGCACGGGCAATCGCGGTGCGTTGCTTCTGCCCGCCGGAAAGCGTGATGCCGCGCTCGCCCACCACGGTTGCGTATTGCTCCGGAAAGCTTTCGATATCGGCGGCGATGCTGGCGGCCGCCGCGGCGGAACGAATCTGCTCGTCGCCGGCGCCGTCCACGCCGAAGGCGATGTTCTCTCCCACCGTGGTGCTGAACAGGAACGTTTCCTGGGGCACGAAGCCAATGTTGCGCCGCAACGTCGCCAGAGGATATTCGCGCAAGGGACGCCCGTCCAGCAGCAAGGCGCCTGGATCGGCCCCTCCAGAACCTTCATGTAGTACATCAAAGATCCTGGGGATCAGACTAACCATGGTTGTTTTACCGGATCCGGTTGGACCCACGATGGCCAGGCTCGTACCCGCGGGAATCGTCAGGTTGATGTCTTTCAGCACCGGCACGCCGTTATAGCTGAAGTTGAGCCCACGGAATTCCAAGTCGCCCTTCACGAATGCGAGGTTCTGGAGATCTGGAACCACTGCGTCGTCGGTGATCTGCGGCTTGACTGCCAGCACTTCCTGGATGCGGCCCATGGAAGCGGTACCGCGCTGAAATATGTTGATGACCCAGCCCAGGGCAATCACCGGCCAGGTGAGCATCATCAGGTACATCATGAAGGCCACAAAATCGCCCGGCGAGATGCGGTGCATCAGGGTCTCACGGCCGCCCAGCCAGAGCACAATCACCATGGCAAACCCCAGCATCATTTCCAGGGCCGGCCACAGCATTCCCATCAGCCGCGCCAGGGGCAAGCTGCGGGACACATATTCCTGGTTCGATTTCTCAAACAGCGCGATCTCGGCCTGTTCCTGGGCATACGCCCGAATGAGCCGGGCGCCGGAAAAATTCTCTTGGGCACGCGCTGAGATGTCGGAAAACTGCGCCTGGATTTTTTCGAAGCGCTCGTGGATTCTCTTTCCGAAGTACTGAATAGTAATGCTGGCCAGAGGCAGTGGCGCGAAGGCGTAGAGCGTCAGCTTGGGGCTGATGGCAATCATGAAGGCCAGCGCCGCGGCGGTGAAGACCAGGGTATTGGCGGTGTACATGATGGCCGGCCCCAGAAGCATGCGCACCGCGTTGAGGTCGTTGGTGGCGCGCGCCATGATGTCGCCGGTGCGCGTCTTCTGGTAATACGAATAGGAGAGAGTCTCCAGGCGCTCGAACAGATCGTTGCGCAGATCAAACTCGATCTCGCGCGAGACGCCGATCATCAGCCAGCGCGTCAGGAACTGGAAGATTCCCTTGGTTCCGGCCACCGCCAGCAGGAGCAGCGCATAGATCATGAACTTGTGCCGCGTGGCGCCGTGGTTCAGGTCGTCGATGGCGCGGCGAATCACCTGGGGAAAGAGCACCCAGATTCCGTTGTTGAAGAATACGGTCAGCGCGCCCCAGAAGAGAGTCACGCGGTATTTCTTCAAATACGGGAAAAGCGGTCGCAGGTTCTTTAGCATGCGGTTTAACAGATGATTCTAGCAGCGTTAGGTTTCCGGAATGTCAGGAAGGCGTTTTCATGATCATGTAGCCGCCGGTCAGGCCAAAGATCACGTCGGGCATCCAGGCGGCGATCAGCGGTGGGAGCTGGCTCACGTTGCCCATCGCTTCGAACAAGCCGGCAGTCACGTAATAGCCCACAGTGATCAGCAAGGCGACAGCTACACCGGTGAGGGCCCCACGGCGTCCGGCGGAGAGCGCAAAGGGCAGGGCCAGCACCGCCATGACCATTGTGATCAGCGGGAAGGCGATCTTCTTCTGCAACTGGACGCGCAAGCGAACCACGTCAAAGCCGCTCTGCTGCAAGTCGCGGATGTAGCTGCGCAGCTCCTCGTAGTTCATCTCGGAATACTGCCGCACTTCTTTCTTGAAGTAGCTGGGGGGCTCGCGGACTTCGGCGAACGTGCTGACCTCAAACTGGTGGAAATCGGTAACCGCATCGCCGTCGAAGGAGCGCTGCCAGCCTTTTTCAAAGACCCACTTTTGCAGGTTCTCTTCCCAATGGACGCGGCCGGCATAGACGCGCTTCGTGACCTGGAAGGAATGCGGGTTCATTTCAAACGACGAAAATCCGCCAAACTCATTGCGTTCCGGTTCGTAAACCTCGTAGTAATAAATCCTGCGGACGTCGTTCTGGGCGGTGGCCGGATTGCTCTCGCCGAAGATCCATTTATTGGGGCGCTGGTAAGTTTGCGGTGGCTTGCCCTTGATGGCGTTGCGTAAAGTTTCCACCCGTTTGTTGGCGTAGGGCAGGTACCACTGATCGAGGAGAAAAAGGCCGGCCGCCAGCGTCGCGGAAATCCCCAGAATGGGGACAAGAGTGCGATAGATGCTGATGCCGGTGGCCTTCATGGCGGTGATCTCATTGGTTTTCTGCATCAGCCCGAACGCGACCAGCACCGCCAGGAGAACGCTGAGGGGCGTGACCAGGTAGAGCATGGAAGGGACCACGTTCAACAGGTAAGCTCCCACGGTGATCGGCGAGATCTTGTTTCGGACGATGTCGCTCAGCAGTTCAAAGAACGTGAACACGAGAGTAATGACAAGAAGGCTCGACAGGATCAGCAGCAGGAGCCCAACAAATCTCTTCAGGACGTAGTTGTCCAGGATCAGCATGAACCGCTGGGCAAACAGAATGATGATGCCCAGAATGAAGAGAAGCAGCAGAGGATAGAAATATTCTCCACCCCACACCGCTGAAGGCACCTTGCCGAGCAAACGAGGACCAAAAAAGGCCAGAATCACGATGGCCAGTCCCAGGGGAACCACCAGCACCCAGGCCAGCCGCGTAGAGAAGGACCGGGGACGCGATGATCTTTGGACGGCGCCTTCGCGTTCTTTCAGCCAGGACTGCGACCAACTTTTGAACCGTAAGAGCACGAGTTGCCCCAGGCCAATCTCAATCGGCGTCTTGTCGGTACGCCAGAGAAGGAGCAGGCCTACGACCGCGAAGATGATGTTAGCCAGCCACACGCCCAGGACCGGCGAAAGCCTACCGTTGCGGGCCAGGGACACGCCGATAATGGAGAGGAAGTAGTAGATGAAGACCAGGACAATGGTCAGCACAAAGCCGGCGCCCTTCCCGCCCTTCCTCGCGGAAAGGCCCAGGGGGATCCCGATCAAGACCAGCACCAGGCAGGCGGAAGGCAGAGCCAGGCGGCGGTTGAACTCAATCCAGTACCAGCGCCCAAGTTCGGAGTTGGGATTGCGGCTCTGCCGGAGGAGTTCAGAAGTGCTCATTTGCGCGACCGGCGCCGTTTCCTGGGCCGGCTTGGGGATGGCGGGATGGCTGAGGATCACGTCCTGTTCGTGGAACGTCGAGATGCTGTACTGGCTGGGAGTGCGCGCGTCGCTCTCGTGCATCTCTCCATCAATCAAGTGCAGGCGGATGGTGTTTTCGCCGCCGCCGGCCACGATCGCTTCCTTGGCAATCGTGATCTTGAGTGTGCCGCCGCGGAAATCGGCGAGGAAGACATTCTTCCATACCGCGTTCTTCGAAGCCGAGATGACGTCATCGACGTAGACCACCACGTCCTTGAATTCTTCGTAGAACACCCGGGGCTGGATCTCAAAGGTCACCTGGGATGACGCCATGCTGTTTTTGAGCCTGGCCAGTGCAGCCTCGGAACGCGGGGCCAGGATAATGCCGTTGGCCAGAGCCATCAGCCAGGCGGCGATCCCGAAGATGGCCACGATCTTCAGGAACTTGCGCACGCTGACTCCGCTGGCGCGCATGGCCGTTACCTCGCTGTCAGCCGCCATCCGGCTGAGACCGAGGAGAGTTCCTACCAGCACACCCATGGGGATGGTTACGATCAAGATCTTGGGCAGGATCAGGAAGAACAGTTGTGCGACGCTGGGTACAGGAGCGCTCCCGCGCACGATCAACTCCAAAAGCTGCGCCAGATCGCGCATGAAGATGACAAACGTGAACACCGAGGCGCCGATGAGCCCGTGCGAGAGGACTTCCTTCAGGATATATCGGGTGAAAATGCGCACACGTATCTCTTTAAGAGTCTAGCAGATGCCCGGTTGTGTTATTAATGAGTGATTGGGGATATGCCCGCGATTCGTCTCCTTTTTCTCTGGCACATGCATCAGCCGTTTTACAAAGACCTGGTGACGGGAGAATACCGTCTGCCCTGGGTCCGGTTGCACGCCCTAAAAGACTATTACGGCATGGTCAAGCTGCTGGAAGAATTTCCCGGCATCCACCAGACCTTCAACCTGGTGCCATCGCTCATGGCGCAGATCCAGGATTATGTCTCCGGCGCGGCCCGTGATCCGTTTTTCGACGTGGCCGCCAAGCCCGCTTCTGAACTTGCCGGCGCCGAAAAGGGGTTCGCCCTGCAATATCTGTTCCAGGCCAATCTCAACCAGATGATCGGACGTTATCCCCGCTATCGTGAGTTATGGCAGGAATTCGGGTCGCGGCCGGAGGAGGCCGCGCGACTTGTGCCGCGAATGACCGAACGCGACATTACCGATCTACAGGTTCTCTCCCAAATCGCGTGGATGGACGAATTCTTTCTTGACCAGCCCGAAATCCGGGAGCTGGTACGCAAAGGGCGTGACTACTCGCTCACCGAACAGCAAATGGTTATCCAGAAAGAGAGAGAATTCCTGGGAATGGTTCTGCCGGCTTATGCATCGGCCGCCGCGAGGGGCGGAATCGAGATATCAACTTCTCCTTATTACCACCCGATTCTGCCGCTGGTCTGCGACACCAACCTGGGCGCGGTGGCCCACTCCGGCCTGCCGCTGCCGGAAAGGCGCTTTCAACATCCTGAGGACGCGCGCGATCAGATTGTGCGCGGCATGGCGCTGTACAAACAGGTCTTCGGTTCTGCTCCCAGAGGCATGTGGCCTTCCGAGGGAAGCGTTTCCAACGAGACGCTGGCCATCGCCCACGGCGCCGGCTTGAAGTGGGTGGCCAGCGACGAAGGGGTTCTTGGCCGCTCTTTGGGTACGTCGTTCTTCCGCGATGGCAGCGGCTGTCTGGAGGCCGCCAGCGCCGAGAAGCTCTACCAGATATTCCGCTGGGAACGTGAAGGCGCCGCCATGCACGTGCTCTTTCGCGACCACTCGCTCTCGGACCTGATCGGTTTCGTTTATTCGGGGGTTCCAGCCCAGGCGGCGGCCGAGGATTTCATCCGCCGCGTCAAGCAGTCAGCGGAACCGGTGCTGAGGAGCGGAAGAAGTGCGGTGGTTCCCGTGATCTTGGACGGTGAGAACGCCTGGGAGTCCTATCCGCAATCGGGGCGCGAGTTCTTGCGCCGGCTTTATGAAGGCATCCAGAAAGACGGTTCGTTTGAAGCGCTGACGGTGTCGGAAGCCGTGGAACGCGAGCCCGCCACGGGCAAACTGGGGTCCATCTTTCCCGGCTCCTGGATCAACGCTAACTTCGACGTGTGGATCGGCGCGCCGGAGGACAACCTGGCCTGGGACTATCTTTCCGCGGCGCGTGATTTCTATAGCGAACACGCCGATCAGGCCACGGCGCAACAGCGCGAACTCGCCTGGGAAGAGCTGCTGATCGCTGAAGGCAGCGACTGGAACTGGTGGTATGGTCCGGATCACCACTCCGCCAACGATCGTGACTTCGACGAGCTCTACCGCAAGCACTTGGCCAACGTTTATCAGGCTCTGGGCGCATCCGCGCCGCATGCCCTGGCCGTGCCCATCACAGCCGCGCCCAGCCAGCCGCGTTTCCATCCCCAGAGTGCTTACATTCATCCCGTGATCGACGGGAAAGACATCGGCTATTTTGACTGGCTGGGCGCGGCCACTCACGTGGCTGAGCGAAGCTCCTCAGCCATGCACGGCCGGGCCTTCTTGCTGGACACCGGATATGCCGGCATCGACGAAAAAAATCTTTACTGTCGGCTTGATTTCGCGCAAAGCGTGAGCGAATGGGCCACGGGCGACACTCGGCTGGTTGTAACAGTGGAGCCAACTTCCGGAGGCGGCGCAAGTCCGCCTTATCGGCTGGAAGTCAACATCTCGTCGGGCCGGCTCCAAGACTGGACATTCACTAAGAATGGGCACGGTCAGGCGGAAGAGGCCGCGGGCGCGGTTTCCGTGAGCATGGACTCGATCTTCGAGTGCCAGATACCACTGGCATTGCTGGCGGTTTCGGAAGGATCGCTTCTGGGCATTCGCTTTACTTTGTGGCGCGACCGCCTGCCCCTGGACGCTCTTCCGCGCGAAGGTTTTATCGAGCTGCGTGTGCTGTCGGAAAGCGAGCTCAGCGCTCTACCTTACGCCAAGCCGTAGCCCAGCGCGGCAACCCACATCCGCCAAGGAAAGGGCAAACCTAAGCTTTACTAGTCGTTGGTGCGAAAGGGGGGACTCGAACCCCCACGGTTTTACCCGCCAGATCCTAAGTCTGGTGCGTCTGCCAATTCCGCCACTTTCGCACATCTGTAGAATCCAAGTTGAATGAGAGGCTGCGGCACATTTATGCTCTCTTGAGCGCAGCGAATTCTATAGCGACCTCATGCTTATTCTAGGCTGAGCAGCGACCCAAGCTCAAACTTCTTCGTCTCTGATCCGCAGTAGGGATTGAGTAAGGGAGCGAGGGTAACTCCATAGGTGAAGAGCAAAAACATGGCAGTTTTGCATCCCCGACGGGATGCCGAATTCCCGCCAAACATTTTCACCGAATCTTCTTGCGTTGCTTCGGGGGTTAGCATGTAAGTTATTGATACGGTGGAGAGTTAGTTGGTGCATCCGGTCAGATGATTGACCCGTTCCAGGCGGCGAAGCGCTTTGCAACGGCGTCCCAGGCGCCTGCGGGTCATCAATGAACTGCTTTGACACACGAGAATTGTCCAGCGAAAAGGCCCGGCTTGAGTCCAAAATGGGAGCAGGCCTTTGCGGTGACAACGTCTGGAAAGTGGAACTTTTTACCGGGATTTGCGTCTTGCTGACAGGAGTAGGCTATAGACTCAAGACAGCATTCCTGCTGGATCGATCCAATGCCGACACCAGTCAATCCGACGAGAACCGCACGTAATCCACGCGGCGGGAGCTCGTTGAAGGAGCCGATGCTGATCGCGCTGGAGACGCTGCGCACTCACAAGCTGCGCTCGTTTCTCACGCTGCTGGGGGTCATCCTCTCCGTGTCCACGCTGATCGTGGTGGTTTCGCTCGTAGAAGGGACCAACAAGTATGTAGCCGACAAGGTCGCGAACTTCGGCGGGAACGTTTATCTGGTCATGCAATACCCCTTCGTGACCAGTCAGGAAGTCTTTCTCAAGCTGCAGCGGACGAACAAAAAGGTCACTTGGGACGATTATGAATACGTGCGTGACAATCTGACCCTGGCCAAAGCGGTCGGCCTGGAGGCGGGCCGCACCGGAAAAATAAAGTACGCGGCAGAATCGATTGAAGACATCAGCATCCGCGCGGTCACCGCCAACATGGGAGAAATCGATGTGGAGGAGCCCGCCATCGGACGCTATATCAGCGAGGCGGACGATCAGCACCGCGCCAACGTGACCATGATCGGTTCGGACGTAGCCCAGCGGTTCTTCAGCGGCTTGGACCCACTGGGAAGATCCATCTACATTGACGGTGAAGCCTTTGAGGTCGTGGGGGTAGCCAAGGAACTAGGCAGTGCTTTCGGCCAGTCGCAAGACGACTTTGTCTATATCCCCATTCAGACCTACATGAAGATCTATGGCAGCAATGAGAGCATGCACATCAATGTCAAGGCGCTGGGGCCGGATCTGATGCAGGCTTCAGAGGACGAAGCGCGCATGCTGATGCGGGCACGCCGCCATCTCAACGCCAAGCAGGAAGACAACTTTGGCATTGTCGAGCCTTCCGCGCTGATGGACCTGTGGCAGAACCTGACCGGAAGCCTGGCCAATACCGCCATTTTTGTTGTGGGCATCTTCCTCGTAATTGGCGGTATTGTGATCATGAATATCATGCTGGCCAGCGTAACCGAGCGCACTCGCGAGATTGGCGTGCGCAAGTCGGTTGGCGCCACGCGGCGTGATGTCCTGCTGCAGTTCCTGATCGAGGCGGGAGTCATGGCCGCCATTGGCGGCGTCCTGGGAATCCTCGTGGCTGTGGCTGTCTCATTCGCCATCAGCCACCTTACTCCATTTCCCATGTCTTTGCCGATCCGCTGGGTGCTCATCGCCGTCTTTGTCGCCACGGCAATTGGCATCTTTTTTGGCGTCTATCCGGCGCACAAGGCGGCCAAGCTCGATCCCATTGAGGCCCTGAGGTTTGAGATCTAACGATGATGCACTCCAATCTGTTGACCGAAGACATGAAGATGGCGCTGGATACAATCCGCACGCACAAGGTGCGGTCGTTTCTGACGGTCCTGGGAGTCGTGATCGGCGTGAGTGTGGCGATTCTGGTTTCGTCGGTGCTTCTGGGGGTACAGAAGAACATTCAAGACTCGCTCAACGAGTTTGGCATCGACAACCTCTTCATCCTGCGGCTGAATCCCGGAATCCACTTCGGACGCTTGAGTCCGGAAGAGCGCATGCGCAAGACGTTGACTCTGGAAGATGCGATGGCGATCAAGGACGAGCTGCCCGCGGTCAAGGATGTCCTGGCAGAAATTATGCCTCGCTTCGCTGAGGGGCCGCCGGTCGCGCGCACCGCGCGTAACAAGAACCATGAACTAAGCAGCATCATCTTTCGCGGGGAGACCGCCAGCTACGCCGACGTGGTCAACGGTCATATGAAGGAAGGGAGGTTCTTCACGGATTTGGAAGACCAGCATCGCGAAGACCTGGTGGTTCTGGGTTTCGATACCGAGAAGGCCCTTTTTCCCGGCGAGGCCGCCGAAGGCAAAGAACTTTTGGTAGACGGGAATCTGTACCGGGTGATCGGTGTTTTCGAGAAAAAGAAGAGCAGCATCGGTAATGAGGGCGATAGCGAAGTGCTGATCCCTTACCGCACCTATCGCAAGCACTATCCTCAGGATGACGAAAACGTCATCATCGCCCAGGCGTATCCGGGCATGAAGGACGTGGCCGAAGACCAGGTGCGGGGACTGCTGCGCCAACGGCGTCGCGTGCCCTTGAACCAACCCGACAACTTCGGCATCAGCACTGCCGAGGCCCTGGGCAATCAGTTCGCCGACATCATGGCAGGAATCCTGAAATACGTTGTGGTCGTGGCCTCCATTGGACTCCTGGTTGGCGGTGTGGGCGTGATGAACATCATGCTCATGTCGGTAACGGAACGGACGCGGGAGATCGGCGTACGCAAGGCCATCGGGGCGCGCCGCCGGGACATCAGCTTTCAGTTCATCACTGAAGCCATGACCTTGACCGGAGTGGGCGGCATCCTCGGGGTGGCTTTTTCGTTGATCATCAGCTTCCTGCTGCAGCTCATTCATTTCCCATCGGCGGTCCCTATATGGGCGATTGCGCTGGCCTTGATAGTGTCCTGCGGTGTAGGACTCTTCTTCGGGATCTATCCGGCCGTCAAGGCTGCCAAGCTGGATCCGGTAATTGCGCTGCGGTATGAATAGCGCGAGCTGAGCACCTGTTGCGCTAATCCTGGGGAGTATCTTCCCGCACGTATCCGTAAGGACAATGCCGGCATCCCGATCGGCAACAATAACCGCGCCGGAGCAGGTATTTTGCGGTAAAGACCCAGTTACCGTTGTCGAGATAGTAGTCTTCTCCGGCAATCAGTTCCGGCTGCTCTTCATTCATGGCCGCTCGCTAGACTCAAAGGTTGAACACCGGGCGTTTCCACCAGCACGCCGTCGCAAAAGCTCACCTGCTTGCCGGAGATCGCAGGAACACGCTCCCCGGGAACGACGATGCCGGCGAGATTGAGCGGATCAGCGGCAGAGACCGTGATGGTCTCGCGGCTGGGCGGGAGATTCTTCATCGCCCTCAACGATTCAACGGCGATCGGCACAGCGAACTGCTCTCCGGTGAAGCCGCTGATGAAACGTCCGCCGCGGATTTCTCCGCGGTCTTCAAGGCGGCGGAAGGTGATCAAGAGCTCGCGCCATGAGGGAAGCATGCTCTCCCGCGCCAGCAGTTCGCGAAAGACCACGCCGTAACGGTTCAGGAGTACGCGGCAGACCGTTTCCAGCGCGCGGACCGGGTCTTCGCCTTCGAGGGGATAGAGCAACGACCAGCGGCCGGCGCTGTGCCGGGGACGCGTATTTTTTCCCGATCCCTGGCCGGCTCGGCGCTTGGGATCGATCAAGGCGCGCAGGTTGTCAAAGCCATCCGCCGTGACCAGGCCCGCGGCCACCAGTTCCCAGAGCGCGGTTTCGATCTCCGACTTGAGCCGGGCTCCGCCGCGGACGATGTCGGCAAAGAACGAGGCGCCGCGGGATCGCAGGAACTCGAGCACCTCGCGCGCGATCGAACTCAAGCCCCGGCTCTCCCGCTCGGCTTCCTGATGAGCGAAGCGAACGCGAGGCAGGGCCATCCATTCCGCCTGGTCGCGAACGAAGAACGTGATGGGCGCGACGCTGGTCGGCACTACGCGGCGTCCGCTGCTGGATGAATCCTGCAACATGGCGGGATGCGGCGAGAGTCTTCCCCAGCCCACAGCGCCAGTCAGGCAAAGTTGATCGAGCACCTTGGGGTCATAGTCGATGATCCTGCGTGCCAACACGTGCCGCTCCCAGGCGCTGGCAGGGATCTCGAATCCCTGGAGTTGGCGCAGCACTTCAAGCGTGCCGCGTTCGTCGCGCACCTGAGAGCCGGGAGCAACGTGCTGCCAGCGCAGCAGCCAGCGCAGGAAGGTTGCGGCCGTGACCGGCTCGATTTGCTTGCGCAGTGATCCGAGAGTCAGGCGGTGAATGCGCGCCAGCAGTCGCCTTTCACACCACTGCTGTTGCTCGACTCCGGTCTTCTCGAAGTTGCCGCGCAGGATCAGGCCGGTGGACTCGATGCGCAGCAGTGCCTTGTCGATCTCGGTCACCGGCAGGCTCAACAGATTGGCCAAACCGGAGGCGGTTGTCGGCCCGAGATGCGTCAACCAGCCGGTAAGGAGGAATTTTAGAGCATCGTCATTAGATGGCGCATCGCCATCGAGTTCAGGAAGCTGATCTTCAAACTGCGCTGCCGGATAGATGACTCGGAACGACTTGGCCTTTTCTGCTGAGACCCAGAAGCTATTGCACACAGCCGAGGGCACTCCCACCCCATCACGCGAAGCGCGTGCCGGAGACCCCGGCGGCTGTGCCCCAGAATTATCACGCCTAGAATTATTATTGTGGAGCGCAGGCGCCCCGGCCTGCGATTCGTCGCGCACTTGTGCCCGGGTTGCGCGGTTCGTTTGGCGCAGCTGTTCAAAGAACGGCAGCCAGACTTCTGCGGGCGAAGCGCCGTCGGGCGCGCGCGCGTTCTCAGGCAGGGCAATCAGAGTTTGCAGAACGTCGGCCAGTTCGTCCGCATCGCGGACGTCAGGCCAGGCGCCGGAGCGTACTTCGGCAATGGCGGCCGGATCGAGGGCGCCGACCTCTTTCAGCACGGACTCCGGCAGTGTGCGCCGCATCTCCACAGCGCGGGCACGGCGCTCTTCCAGCGGCGCGTCATCAAGGTAGGCGTAAGGATTGCTGTTCAGAATCTCGTGCGAGAAGACCGAGGGTACCGGTGTATCCACGGCCAGGCACGTGATTTCGCCGGAACGAATCTTGTGCAGTACGTCTTTGAGGCCGTCGAGGTCCATGGCTTCATAGAAGATGTCTTTCATGACCTCGCGGATGAGAGGATGGTCGGGAATCTGGATAGGGCCATCAACATTTTCTTGGCAGGCGGCCACGTCCGGGAATACCGACGCCAGCAGATCGGCGGCGCGTGTGCGCTGCACCTGCAACGCGATCTTCTTGCCGTTCCAGTAGCGCAAGAGAGCCAGCGAACGGTTGGCGTCCCAGCGCCACCGCGTCTCCAGCAGCGGCGAGAGCAGCGCTGCCTGTTGCAGGACTTCCTTCACCGTATTTTCATGGAGGAAGTTGAAGACATCGGCCAGGGGAAAGCTGTGTTGCTCGGCGAGAGCGATGTTGATTCCATTATCGGTGGCCGCGGCCTGCAATTCGAAGTTGAAGGAAACGCAGAACCGCTTGCGCAACGAAAGCCCCCAGGCTTTATTGATCCGCGCGCCAAAAGGAGCGTGGAGCACGAGCTGCATGCCGCCGCCTTCATCGAAGAATCGCTCGGCGATGATGGTGTTGAACGTAGGCACCGCTCCCAGGACGGCCCTCCCGGTCACGATGTATTCGATAGCCTGCTCGGCGCCGGAATCATCCAGGCCGCACTCGCGCTTCAGCAATTCCACGGCGTTGAGAACTTCAGGAGACTTCTGGTTCACGAAGCCGGGGACGACACCTAGAGTAAGGTCGCTGATCTTCTGCCGCAACTCCCCGAGTTGGCGCGAGAGTTCTTCCGTGCGGCCTGGGGCTTCGCCCAGCCAGAAGGGAATCGAAGGCGGCGCTCCGTGCGCGTCCTCCACCAGGATGCGTCCCGCGCTCTCGATGCGGCGGATGCGCCAACTGGTGTTGCCCAGGAGCACCACGTCCCCCTTCATGCTCTCGACGGCGAAGTCTTCGTGAAGCGTGCCCACCACCACGCCGTCCGGTTCGGCAACCACGGTGTAGAGATTGGTTTCGGGAATGGCGCCGCCGTTCATGATGGCCACCATGCGCGAACCGCGGCGAGCTTTCAGCCGCCGGTTAACGCGGTCGCGATAGAGATAAGCTCCAAAACGTCCGCGTTGCGAGGCAATTCCGTCGGCGAGCATGGCCAGAATATCGTCATAATCCTTGCGCTGAAGATCGCGATACGGGAATGCCCGCGTGATGACCGTGAACAGCTCGTCTTCATTCCATTCGTCGGCGGCGCACATGGCCACGATCTGCTGGGCCAGCACGTCGAATGGGGCCTCGGGAACGATCAGCCGGTCGAGCTCGCCCTGATGGATGGCGCGTACCAGCGCGGCGCATTCCAGCAGCTCATCGCGAGTAGTCGGGAAGAAGCGGCCTTTGGGGACGGCCCCGCGCCAGTGGCCGGAGCGCCCGAAGCGCTGCAGGGCCACGGCGACCGAGCGCGGCGAACCGATGTGGCAGGCCAAGTCGACATAGCCGACGTCAATTCCCAGCTCCAGCGACGCGGTAGCCACCAGCACCTTGACCTGCCCATTCTTGAGCCGGTTCTCCGCGTCCAGTCGCAGTTTGCGGGCCAGGCTTCCGTGATGGGCCGCGACAGCATCCTCACCCAGGCGCTCTGCCAGATTAAAGGCTACGCGTTCGGCCAGACGGCGCGTGTTGACGAATACAAGAGTGGATCGATGCTGTTCCACGAGCTGAGCAATTCGGTCATAGGTTTCGTCCCAAAGTTCGTTGCTCGCGATGGGCCCAAGTTCCTGCCCGGGGACTTCGATGGCCAGATCGAGCGTCCGCTTGTGCCCAATGTTGACGACCACGGGATCGGCTTGGGGCGTTGAACCGGGCTGGCGCTGGCCGGTAAGGAAGTGAGCGACCGTCTCAATCGGCTTCTGCGTGGCGGAGAGCCCGATGCGAACGGCACGATTGCCGGTCAACACGTCCAGCCGTTCGAGTGAGAGGGAAAGGTGCGAGCCGCGTTTGTCGTCGGCTACGGCGTGGATTTCATCCACGATTACGGTCTTCACGTCGCGCAGGATTTCCCGGCTCCTCTGGGCAGTGAGCAGAATGTAGAGCGACTCCGGCGTGGTCACCAGGATGTGCGGAGGCCGCTTGATCATGCGCTGGCGCTCACGCATCAGCGTATCGCCGGTGCGGACGGCCACGCGGATCTCCGGCATGAGCAGGCCTTTTTCCCCGGCCAGCGCGGTGATTTCCCCGAGCGGAACTTCCAGGTTCTTCTGGATGTCATTGCCCAGCGCTTTGAGCGGAGAAATGTAGAGGATCTCGGTGCGATCACTTAGGCCGCCGTTCAGAGCTTTTCTGACCAGGGAATCGATGCAGGTGAGAAACGCGGCCAGCGTCTTCCCGGATCCGGTAGGAGCTGAGATCAGAGTGGTTTTGCCGGCCAGAATGTGCGGCCAGCCCTGCTCCTGGGGTTCAGTGGGCGTTCCGAACTTTCCGACGAACCACTCCTGAACCAGCGGATGCGCCCAAGCCAGCGATTCAAGAATGGCCAAGTGCATCCTGCCATTGTAACGGATGTTCGCAAAAGTTTCGCCTTGCCGGAACGGTAGGGTCAGCGCTGGAACGGATACTCGCTGATCCAGTGGAACCCGCGATTGATAAGCGTCAGTTTGTCGCGATCGAAGAGTTGAGCTGCATTTGTACTTTGTGGCCATCCATTGTGCCCTCCAGCGTGAGCTGATCCTGCGCGGGGCGGGCGAAGGTGAAGCTGGCTTTCCAGTTCTTGTCGCCGCCCTTCGTAAGCGTGAGGATCTTGTCCTTATCGTTGATGGAAGAACCAAAGGTGGCGAAGCTGTCATCCATGCGCTGAAATGACGTGAAAGGTTGTGAAGTCGAAGGTTACGCGGCGCCAGCGGCCATAGTCATTGAGCAGCGGCAAGCGGACCTGGCTATCAATGGACATCTGCTCGACGTCCCATATGCCGTACAAGGATGGTTTGGGCCTGCCGCCGTAGGTGTGCCAGGCGCTGATTCCCCCGAAGATATGAACTACGACGAGATACAAGCCGAACACGAGCTGCAGCATGACGGCGACGCGGTTGGCCTTTGATTTCCGGAACAGCGGCGGTTGCGAGGACGGGCCGGTTGTGCGGTCCGAAAAGAAGAAGCTGATGAGCCGATGGCCCTCCGGGGCCAGCAGGAAGAGGGCAAACAGAATGAGGTGAAAGGAGAAGAGCTTCACGGGAACGTCGTAGGTCATGTTCAGTGTGAAGATCTCAATCAAGTCCGCCAGGCATATCAGTGCACCCAATGTAGCCGTCCGGGGGACGATCAGCAGAATGCCGCCCAGGGTCTCGGCGCACCCGGTGAAAATCTCATAGGCACGGGAAGCTCCCACGGAATACCAGAGAGCAGCCATCGGTGAGAAATTACCGTAGGGCTCCAGCAGTTTCGTCAGAGATGGGAACGGCATCGGTAGAGGAATGAGCTTGGCAAAGCATAGAGAAGCATCTCCGAGGCCAGGGCGAAACGCATAAACAGGCGGAACCATTTGTAGAGCGCGACGTAGTTCTTGCGGTGGCGATCGAGAATAGACCAGACGGCAGTAATCATCGCGGCGAAGCACAGCAGGCAGAAAGCCTGTACCCAGTCAAATGTCTTGTCGCCGCTGCCGCTGCCGTTGTACACCAGAGTGCGAGTTACCCGAAAGACATGCGCAGCGGTCCAAAATGTAATCTGACGCAGTGGCCAGACCACGCCAAGATCAGGAATGTCCACTTTTGGAACCAGGAGCAGCCCGCCGAGGATTTGGTTGCTCAGGCAAAAAAGAGTGAAGTAAGCAAAGCAGAAGCGGAAAGTGATGCGGAGGGCAAGGCTCCAGTGCGCCACCAGGCCTGGCGAGGCTGTGACCTGGACTTGCTCCTGGATCTGTTCGGCGACGGTTTGAGCGATTTGGACCTGGCTTGACATAGGATCGAGTTCCCCGGGCGTCCGCCATTCTACAATCAGCCGAAAGCGGTTGGGTCAGGAAATACACAGGAGATGCTTCGGATTCTGCGTGGGGAAGCAGGGCTGAGGACCTCAAGGCAGAAGCAAGCATGAGTACGCCTGCTTCACCGGATGGGTCGAGCAACCTGGAACCGTACTAATTCTGTGCGGTAACTGTGTTTTCCTGGGCTCGAAATGCGGGTACGGCCAAGGCTTCTTCGATCGTCGGAATCTTCCAGTCCAGCAGCTTCTTGGTCAAGAGCGCGGCATTGGCCGTGGCTTTAGTCTTGCGATAGGCCTGGACCAGCAGCCGCATCGAAAGAGGATTGATGTAATCTTCTTCAAGATACGGAATGGCAGCCTTGTATTTCTGCTGCGCCATCAAGAGCGCTCCTTGTGCGCCGCTATAGGTGCGTTGAATGTTGACGCTGGCGCTGGAGGAGGCCATCTTCTGCAGCTCGGCCAGAGCAGCGTCGGCGGCCGCGCTCTGGACAGCCGGCTTCGGGCTCGCCGGCAGGTTGCGCTCCACGCGCACTCGTAAGATGCGGGCATGCTCTTCTTCCAGGTCGGCCTTGGCTACGGAATCTTTTTTTGCGGTCAGGATTGCGTCGGCTTGATCGAGGTCCTTGTTTGCCGTGGCCGGGTCAGGCTGGTACATGGCCATTATGCGGTAGGCGCGAGCCCGCCAAACCCACTGCTCCATCGTGCGGGCCTTTTCCGCGGCATCCAGATAAGCCTTGTCGGCTTCTGCGAGTTTGTTTTCACGGATCCAAGTGAGGGCCAGCTTCTGCAGGTATTCTGCCTTCAGGCCGGAACTGGGCGCATCGTGGATGGCCTTCATGTACTCGGCCCGGGCTGTCTCCTCCTGGCCCATCAGCGAGTATGTCTCTCCCAGTTCTTTCTGAGATATATAAAACGTTGGATCGATCTTCAGCGCCATGCGGTAATGCTCGAGCGCAGCGTCAAAGCGGCCGGAGAGCCGGAGAACTTCGGCGTATGAATCGTGCGGATTGGGCTCGTTGGGCAGCAGTTGAACATATTTTGCAAGAGCTTCCAGGGCCTTAGGATAATCCCCTGTGCGCGAGTACAGGTAGCCGAGTTGGTTGTAGGCGGTAGCGTAGTTCGGATCATCGGCCAGCGCTTGCAGAGTGGGCTTCTTCGAGTGTTCAAACTCGTCCTGACGGTACAGCCAATAGCCGGCGAGGAAGTTGAGACGCTTATCCTTGGGAAATGCTGATACCAGGTCGTTCATGGCCTGGATGGCCGCCACATAATTGTTCTCGTGCGCGCCGGTGATCCACTTCACCATCAACTGCTCGGGCGGCGTGACCGCGCTCATCGTGGCTTTGGCCTTGCTTCGAGCCTCGCTCTCTTCCGCGGGATCGGTGGTGGTAAAACAGATCCAGGTGTAGGCCAAAGCAAACTTCGGATCCAACTCGACGGCCTCCTGCCAGTCACGCAGGGCGAAGTTCCAGCGGTGATTCTCGAAGTGGACCATGCCAGTCTCAAAATAACGGGCGGCAGCTTCCGAAGCTGTGGTTACGGGAAACTTCTGCGGCCGGGCTTGATCAACAGCTTGCCGCTGAACAGGAGCCGGCGGCGCAACCGACGGATCTTGGTTTTGGGCGACAACTGGGCTCCCCAAGACCGCCAATAACGCGATCTGGGCAAAGAAAAGGCGCATAGATTTCATAAGTGTCTTGTAACCTGACGCCTATTGAATGCCATTCCGGGACTCGTCACAACGTGACGGTAGTAACCTGGCTGTTGGCGGTTCCCGATATCTGGCGCAGCGCGATTCCCGGCTCAGCGCGCTGGTACAATGGCTGCCTATGCTGAAGCACATCCGCTGGAATGAAGTTGAGCAGGAAAAGCTGAACCCGCTGCTGGACCGGCAGATGATTACCGGCGAGAACCTGATGCTGGCGCGGATCCTTCTCAAGAAAGGCTGCGTGGTGCCGGAGCACAGCCACGTGAACGAACAGCTTACCTGGGTCGTGGAAGGCGCCCTGAAGTTTTGGATTGACGGCAAGGAGATCGTGATCCGCTCCGGCGAGGTCCTTTGTATTCCTTCCAACATGCCGCATAAGGCCGAGGCCCTCGAAGACACGGTGGACATGGATGTCTTCTATCCTCCGCGCCAGGACTGGCTGAACAAGACCGACGGCTATCTGCGCAACGCCGAACCAGCCCGTAGCCGGTAGCAGGACGGCATCTTGGCGGCCGAAGGCGCTTCCGAACGCGTCAGCCTGTTGGCGCTCGCTACGGCATTCCTCAAGCTGGGCACGATCGCGTTCGGCGGCCCGGCAGCCCACATTGCGCTGATGCAAGAGGAATTCGTCCGCCGACGCGGATGGATAACGCAACAGGAATTCCTCGACCGATTGGGCGCCGCCAACCTGATTCCCGGCCCCAGCTCCACGGAGATGGCCATCTATATCGGCTATACCAAGCGAGGCTGGCGGGGCCTGATCATCGCCGGGTGCTGCTTTATCATTCCCGCTGCGATTCTGGTGAGCGCGATTGCCGCCACTTACGTCCGCTACGGCTCGATGCCTCGCGTGGGCGGCGTACTCTATGCCGTAAAGCCGGTAGTGATCGCCGTGGTCCTGCAGGCGTTCTGGAAGCTGGCTCGCTCCGCAATCAAGACGAAGATTCTGGGCGGCATAGGAATCCTCTCCACCATTGCTCTCCTGCTCGGCGTTGAGAATCTTCTGGTTCTCGTCGGCGCGGGCCTTCTCGCCGGCGTGCCGGTACTGTATGCCAGACTCAAGAGCAAGGCCGCTTCGGCTACGCTGAATCTGCTTTGGCTCAAGCCCAAGGCCGCCATGGCATCTCTGGCCGCGATTTTGGCCGTCCAAGCCGCGCCTTTCAGTTTGTGGAGGCTCTTCCTTACTTTCCTCAAGATCGGATCTGTGCTCTTTGGCAGCGGATATGTTCTCCTGGCTTTCCTACGCTCCGACTTTGTGCTGCGACTCCATTGGCTGACGGAGAAACAACTGCTCGATGCCGTGGCCGTTGGCCAAGTGACTCCCGGGCCGGTCTTTACTACGGCCACCTTCATCGGCTATCTGCTCGGAGGACCGTCGGGTGCAGCCGTCGCTACTGTGGGGATCTTTCTGCCGGGATTTCTTTTGGTCGCGGCCAGCGGTCCGCTGATCCCGAGAATACGCCGCTCTGCTTTGGCCAGCGCTGTCCTTGACGGCGTGGTTGTGGGTTCGTTGGCTTTGATGGGCGTGGTGACCTGGCAACTGGGACGAGCGGTCCTGGTGGACCCATTCACCATCGCGATTGCCTGCCTCAGCGCCGTCCTGCTGTTTGGCTTCCGGGTGAATGCGGCCTGGCTCATCCTGGCGGCCGCGATCATCGGCGTGATTCACGGCGCGTGAAATAGCAATTAGCAAAATCGACAAACCAACACCTTGCCGCTGATGAACGCGGAAACACCGCAGATCAAGACGGATTAACCAACCTTGATGGAACACAATTGGTCAGTGTCATCAGTGTGAATCAGCGGTAAGGTTTCTGTTTTGCTAATTGCCAATTGCTAATTGCTAATTGCTTGATCACCACACCCTGCAAGCATTCACCGGCGCCATGGGTTGGCCCGGCTTGCAGCCGAACGCCTTCTGAAATTCCGGCATGTTCTCGACCACGCCGTTGACGCGCCAGCGTCCGGGAGAATGTGGATCGGTCCGCACGCCCAGGCGCAGCACCTCGGGCGTGGTGTTTTCGCACCAGACCCGGGCAAAGCCCAGGAAATAGCGCTGATCGGGCGTGTAGCCATCGATCTTCTTATGGGCATCCTGCTTGGTCTGGGTCATCAGATCATGGAGGGCCATCAGCGCGATGCGCGCGCCGCCGTTATCGGCCGTGTTCTCGCCCAGGGTGAGCTTGCCGTTCAGGTGCAGGTCGTCCACAGCGACGAAGCTCGAGTATTCCTGGTCCACGCAAGCGGCACGCTTCTCAAATTCCTTGCCGTCTTTCTCCGTCCACCAATCGCGGAGGTTTCCTTTGGGATCGAATTTGCGGCCCTCGTCGTCAAAGCCGTGCGTTAGCTCATGGCCGATGACCAGGCCAATGCCGCCGAAGTTCACCGCATCGTCCATTTTGGCGTCAAAGAACGGCGGCTGCAGGATGCCGGCCGGGAAGACGATCTCATTGTTGCTCCCGTTGTAGTAGGCGTTGACGGTAGGTGGCGTCATGCCCCATTCCATCTTGTCTACCGGCTTGCCGACCTTCTGCAACTGCCGGTCCGACTCGAACGCACTGGCGCGCTGCAGGTTGCCGACCATGTCCCCGCGGGTAATGGTCAGCTTGCTGTAGTCGCGCCATTTGTCCGGGTAGCCAATCTTGTTACGGATGGCGGCCAGCTTGATCAGGGCTTGCTTCTTGGTTTCTTCGGTCATCCAGGGCAAGGAGGTGATATCCCGGTTCAACGCCCTTTCCAGCGCATCCACCATCTTCAACATGCGCGCCTTGCCTTCCGCGCCGAAGGCTTCGTCCACGTAGGGCTGGCCCAGCGCTTCGCCCAGGGAGCCGTCCACGGCGTTGACGCAGCGTTTCCAACGTACGGGAAGCTCCTTTTGTCCGGTGATGGCCTGCTGAAACTTAAAGTCCTCCTGGACGAAATCGTCGGAGAGCCAGCTGGCGCTGTTGTTCAGAATCTGCCACGTCATATAGGCTTTCCAGTCTTCGAGCGGCGTAGACTCGATCACCAGGTTAACTTGTTTGAAGTAATCGGGATTGCCAACATTCAAATCCTGAAAAGAAGGTGCTCCGGAAACGGCGAAGTACCTGTCCAGGTGAAAATTGGGTGCAATGGCCTGCGCCTCCGCAACGGTCATCTTGTGATCTTGATTCTTGGGATCGCGGCGCAGGGTGCGGTCCATGAAGGCCCTGGCCAGCGCCGTCTCGATTTTCAGAACCGTGTCAGCGCTGTGGGAGGCCTGCTGCGGCGTCTGCCCCATCAGAACAAACATCTTCTGCATGTGCTCGACAAAAGACTTGCGGATTGCCACCGTCGGAGCGTCGTCTTTGAGGTAATAGTCGCGGTCGGGAAGGCTCAGGCCGTTCTGGTCGATAAAAGCCTGGGTCATGTCGGCATTGTGCAGGTCTGGATTCGCCCCAAAGCCAAGCAGCGGGTTGGGCCCGATGAGCTGCTCGTGCGATATCACCTCAATCATCTGGACCTTGTCCTTGACTCCGGTGATCCGGTCCAACTCCGGTTTCAGGGGCGCGTACCCCCCTTTGTTGGCGGCCGTTTCATCCATGCAGGAGGCATAGAAGTCGCCGATCTTCTGCATTACCGGGCTGCGCGAGGGATCGTTGGCGGCGGCCTTTTCCAATATGCCGCGCAATACTGCCAGATTGTGCTCGTACACTTCGCTGAAACTTACCCATTCCGAATAATCGGGCGGGATGGGATTGTTCTTGATCCAGTTGGCGCAGGCGTACTGGTAGAAATCCGCGCACGGGTCCAGGGACTTATCGATGTTGGCCACATCGAACCGGGGTGCGGGACGTGGAGTCGATGTGTCAGGATTGGCGCCGGCTTTGGCCGGCGTTGGACCTTGGGCCGCGGCCATTGCCGCCATCAGCAAAAGAATGCCCGAGCGAATGAAAGAACTGCGCATGCTCCACCTCCGTGGATGAAATGCCATTGTAGTTGCAAGCACGATGGCCTCACAATCGGCGGTAGCGCCCCGATTTCGCGAGGGAAATCGCCTGAGTTTCAGACGGCCGTCGCGATACTTTGTCATCGTCTTCCCGACGGATGCCTCTTCTGCGCCGTCTTTTTTTTGCAAAGTCTGGCCGGAGACATGGCTGGAGCCTTACACTGTTCGCTGTTGGGACGGAACTGTTGGCAGCATGTCGCGGCAGGGGGAGCCGCCACCCACGCGCCTTTTCGCAAGCTCGGGATCGCGCCATTTGGCATTGTGTGGCGGGGGAGAGGTTTCTCAATCTGAAGGTCTGCCCCACTCAGATTCACTCTTCGCGCAGCAGTATCAAAGGATCAATCGAGAGCGCACGTTGCGCCGGAATCCAGCTAGCCAGTAACCCCAGCAACGACATCACTAGAACAACGCCAGCCAATACCAGCGGATCACGGGGAGTTGCCTGATACACGATGGAAGCCAGCACCCGGCCCGCCAGAATTCCCAGGAACAATCCTGCTGCAGAACCAAGAGCCAGCAATTTGAATGGCCGCCCCAACGCCGCCTGCAACACTTCCTTACGTTGCGCGCCGAGGGCCATACGAATTCCCAACTCTTTCTTGCGTTTGCTCACCGAATACGCCGCCATGCCAAAGATTCCAGTGACCGACAGCATCGCGCCCATCAAGCCCAGCACACCCAGCGACAGCGTCGCCATGCGCGAGGGAAACAGAGCTGATTCGAGTTCTTGGTTCCACGAGTGGATGCTGAAGGGCAGCCCTGCATCCAGGTCCTGCACCGTCTTCTTGATGGCTGTCACCAATTGCTGCGGATCGTCGTTCGAGTGCACCGGGTTCGAGCGCACCACAAGGCAGGTCAGACTCGATGGTGATTGCAAGACGGGTCGAAACAACGCCGGCTCGGGATCTTCGGTGAGGCTATCATATTTTCCGTCTTCTACAATGCCCACCACCTGGATGCGCGTTCCGTCCTTCGTCTTGTAATATCTGCCCACGGCGCTGCTTGCGGAGCCAAAGATTTTGCGTGCAAACTCCTGGTTGATCACGGCTACGCGCGGCGCATTTTTATCGTCATGCCATGTGAAGGTCCTTCCCGACCACAAGGCGGTGCCCGCCGCCTGGAAGTATTCGGGAGAAATGTTGTACGTGCTGGGGTAGGCGGCTAAATTCGATAGCCTAAAATCTGTCGTTTCATCGGTGAAGACCTGCGAGCCGTTCGAGCCGTAATACAACGGTAGCCGATCCACCGAACCCGCAGCCTTTACGCCGGGAATTGTCTGCAAAGCATCGATCATGCGCTTTTGCATTGCGGACAGGCTGTCACCGCGGTAACCGGCCATGTTCAGATCCGTTTCCACCAGCATTGCGTTTTGCGGTTCAAAACCGAAATTGCTGTGCAGCGATCGCGCCAGTCCGCGCACCGCGACCATCGAAGAGGTGACCAGCACCGCGCAGATCGCAATTTGCACCACCAGCAGCAGGTCTCGGACAGTCACCCGGCGCCCAACCCTTCCGGACGATCCCGACTTGACGACCTCATAGGGATTGGTGCGGAGTATCTGCCTCACTGGGACGGCGCCAAAGAGGAACCCACTGGCTAAGGACAACAGCAAAGCGAACAAATAAACATTAGCGTCTGGGTTCACAGGCACCTGGACCGGGGCTGTTGGAAGGGGCCGCCACACGCTCAGTCCGTGCAACAGCACTACGCTGCTCCACAGGCCGGCAGCGCCTCCGATCAATGAAATCAGCACGGCTTCGGTAAATAGCGTCCGCAAAATGCGCGTGCGCCTCGATCCAAGCGCGAGCCGTAAAGCAACTTCCCGGGAACGGTCCGCGGCGCGTGCCGCAAACAGGCTGCCCAGGTTGGCGCATGCGGCCAGCAGAATCAACCCCGCCAGCAACATCAAACCCGCAAGGAATTCCCGTAGCGGACCGCCCAACCAGTCACCGGCAAGATATGGACGCGCCAGGGAGAAGGTCATTTGGCCATCGTCCTTGGGATAGGTCTTCTCAAGGTATGAGCCAATCGAGTTGAGATCGGCGACGGCCTGTGACGGAGTAACTCCCGCCTTAAGATGCCCCAACACCATCAAGATGCTATTGTGCTTTCCTCGCGCGTTCAGCCCGTACACCCCCTCCACCTGCTCCTGGTTAACGATCGGCACCCAGAAATCGGGAAAGAGAAACAACAAAGTCCCCCGGAACTCAGGTGGCGCTACACCGAGGATGGTAAAGGGATGTTTGTTGAGTAGAACAGTACGGCCTACCACGCCGCGATCATCCTGAAAATGGCTGTGCCAATACGGGTAGCTGAGTACGATATACGGAGCGCTGTTGGGGCCACGCTCATCGGCGCTGTGAAAGAAACGGCCGAGATGGGGCTGAATGCCTAACGCGTCGAAGTAGTTGCCGGTCACTTCGAGGATCCAGGCGCCGGATGGGTTGTTGCCCGTATCCAGTCCCACCGAAGTGACGTTGTAAGCCGCCAGATCATCAAAGCTGCGGTTGCGATCGCGCAGATCGAGATAGTCGGGATACGACTGATTCATGGCTTTATCACTCCCCCGCTCGATTCCCCAGAGGCTTCCAGCCTGAGGCACATTCAGCGGGCGCAGAATCAGCGCATTCAACACGCCGAAAACCACGGCGTTTGCGCCGATGGCCAGCGCCAGCGTCAAAACGGCGACGATTGTGAATCCGGGAGACTTGCGCAGAAGGCGAAGGCTGAAGCGCACATCCTGTATAAGTGTCTCGATAAACTTGCCGCCCAGCGCTTCGAAGCTTTCCTCTTTGAATCGCTCACGGCCGCCGAACTCGATGCGCGCACGGCGTTCCGCCTCGGCATGATCCAGGCCGGAACGTTCCAGATCATCGGCGCGGTGCTGGATGTGTGAGCGCTGCTCCTCTTTTATTTCGTCGTCGACCTGGGAACGATGAAAAAACTTACCAGCGAGAGAACGAAAGTAGGCCAGGAATTTCATATTTCCTCCGGTTCGGCGGCAAGGGCGGAAGCAATGGCTACGGCAAGGCGGTTCCATCCATCCGTTTCCTCTTGCAGACGCTTGCGCCCCGTGGATGTGAGTTCGTAGAACTTGGCGCGACGATTGTTCTCGGATGTGCCCCAGGTTGCTTTCAGAAGGCCCTGACGCACCAGACGGAACAATGCGGGATAAAGCGCTCCTTGTTCGATGAGCAGCGCCTGCTCGGAGATTTGTCCAATGCGCAAAAGAACCCCGTAGCCATGAAGAGGGCCGAGGGAAACTGCCTTCAGAATAAGAAGATCGAGAGTTCCGGGAAGAAGCTGGGCTTGGGCCGTCATGCCGTCCTCCTAAGATGATTAGGAGATTAACCCAATCTCTCCTAAGCTGTCAAGGAGAAAGACAGCTCTGTATCGCGCACGGTTCGGCGCTGATTCTCCGGGAAGGCCGATCGAGTCCATCACGCCTGCTTGCCCATGCGCACGATAGGCATGGATGCGCCGTTTTCGAGTGGGACTTCCAGGCGCTCCAGAACGACGTAGCCTCTGGCCCGGTAGAAGGGAACGCCGGTCAGGGTGGCGCCCATCTCCAGGCGGGTGAAGCCGGCGGCGCGAGCGGCGGTTTCGCAGGCCTCCAGGATCATGCTGCCGATGCCGCGCCGCGCCCAATCCGGATGAACAAAGAAGGCGCGAATCTTGGCCGCGTCCTTGCGGGGATCGAGCAGATCGTCCTCGCGGCCGGCGCAGTGGTCGGCGCCATAGAGCGTCTTGCGTTTGCTCCAGCCGCCACAGCCGGCGATGACCCGATTACGCTCCTCGGAGATCGAGTCAGTCGTGCGGAGAGCAGTGCTGTGACTCGCAATGGCGCCGGCCCGGGACTCGACTTCGGCTACAAAATAAGTGCCATCGGCGATGAGTTGTGTGTCCACGCCGTACACGGTGGCCAGCGCGCTCTCGATCTGCGCCGGCGTGTAGTCACCGGCTTGCAGCCCGCGGACCGAAGCATCGATCAACTCGCGCAAGTTGGGGATGTCGGCGGCGACGGCTTGGCGGATGCGCGTAACGATGTTCATCGGTCATCGGTCCTACTGACTCTATGCACTTCATCCCCAGCATAAATCAAGGGGCGCTGGAGAGCCCAAGTCGCCGCTATTGGCGTTGACCGCTCTCCTGAAAGACGCGGAGTTTCGAGTAGGTAATGTATAGCAACCTAACGGAAACTATATGGTTGTTTTGAAAACTTTACCCAAAAACAACTTGACCCCTGGCAGGTTTCAGCTTACTTTCGGTAGCTCAGTTGTCGAACTGTTGGCGGACATCGCTAACGGAATTGGGGAGTGACTCTTGCGGTAGGATCAGCAAGATTCGTCACAAGACATGCCTAAAGTCTTTCGCGAAGTGAAGCCCAAGCGGATTGGTATAGCTTTGTTCATCGTCGCGGCTGCGTTGCTATCCACGGCAGGCCGCATCACCGGACAAACGGCGGCCGATGAAACTGGCGCAAAAGCTGCCGGCTCCAAGTTCGGCGAGTCCGCTACCGCCCCCAGCCAGACAACGGCCGGCAAGGCGAACGCGGACCAGGACGCCCAAGTACCCGCCGGGCCGGCATTGATACATATTGTGCCGTTTGGGCCCCCGGCGACGCCGCCGAAAACACGGCGTAAGCCGATCGGCGGATCGTCCAACAATGGAACGGTGCAGTATTGGGGAGGCCCGGTCATCTCCAACGTCCAGGTTGTCGAGGTAATGTGGGGGAACTTTGTCGACGTCGCTTCGACAACCGGTTTGGAACAATTCTTCACTGACATTACCCAGAGCAACTATTTCGATATGCTGGCCGAATACAGCACAGTCGGCTTGACGGGGCTGGGAGGGGCTCCAGGGACGAACCAAACCATCGGGCTCGGCACTTTCTTGAGTCCGCGAATTACCATCAGCCCTTCGCTGTGTCCGGGAGCCGGTACCAACCCGCCCTGCACGATCACGGACGCGCAAATTGAGACCGAGATCGTCAATCAGTTGAACGCCCATCATCTGCCCGCACCGGTCCAGGACAATCAAGGCAACTTCGACACCGTCTACATGGTTTACTTCCCTCCGGGTGTCACCATCATCCTGTCGCCGGGGGTCAACAGTTGCCAGCAGGGCGGGTTCTGCGCCTACCATTCTAACGTCGCTCTAAACTCGCAACCCAAGTTGCCTTATGGGGTGTTCCCGGATTTTAGTCCTGCCGGCGCGTGCGGGCCGATCCAGCAAGGTTGTGGTAGTGGCACGTCGCAGCAGAACCTCTCCTCGGCTTCCAGCCATGAGTTGGCCGAGGCGGTAACCGATGTTGAAGTAGGCAGTTTCAACGGCACGGTTGCGGCGCCGCCGCTGGCATGGGTTGACCAGAACAGCGGCGAGGAGATAGGCGACTTCTGCAATCACGATGAGGTACAGATCACGGTAAATTCCCATACCTATACCGTGCAATCCATCCTGTCGAACATGCAACAGGGCTGTGTCTCGGCCCCGGGCCACTTCCAGGTGCAGCCGGCGATTGCCGGCTCGATTCCCGGCGCTCCCTTTCAGGTAACCGTTACCGCGGAGAGCAGCAGCGGCTTTCAGTTGCCTGGCTATAACGACACCATCCATTTCACCAGTACGGACCCTTCCGCGGTGGTTCCCGCCGACTACACCTTCGTTCCCAATGACAGTGGTGTGCATACGTTTACGGTCACCTTGAATACCACCGGAACCCAGACGGTCACCGCGAACGACACTTTGATCAACGCCATGGCCGGTACCGGGTCCGTGGACATAGAACACAACCCGGATCTTACAGTGGCCAGCGCCCACGCCGGCAGCTTCAAGCAAGGCGACACCGGGGACGTCTACACGATCACCGTGACCAACGTCGGCGATCGGCCGACGAACGCCTTGGTTACGGTGACGGAGTCTCAGCCGTTTGCCATGATGGTCACTAACATCACCGGCGCGGGCTGGAGCTGCAATATGTCGACGCTCACCTGCACGCGCGCCGGCACGGCCGCTGACGCTCTTGCCGCCGGCGCCAGCTATCCCCCCATTACCATGACCGTGAACGTGTCGGTAACGGCGCCGCCTACCGTGACCAATACAGTGCAGGTTTCCGGCGGCGGCGAAGTGAATACCACCAATGACAGCGCCTCTGATGTCACCACGATCGTTCAGTTTCCGGATCTGGCGGTTTTCAAGGGCCACACCGGGCTATTCAGCCAGGGCCAGATTGGCGCCAGCTATACGCTGGCTGTCCAGAATCAAGCGTCTGTCCCAACTTCAGGCACGGTCACCTTGACCGATCAACTGCCCACCGGGCTGACGGCTACCGCGATCAGCGGCTCCGGCTGGAGCTGCAGTACCCCCCCAACCCTGAGTTGCACGCGCAGCGACGCTTTGCAGGGCGGCGGCACCTATCCTTTGGTCACGCTGACGGTGAATGTGGACGCGAGTGCTCCCATGCCGCAGGTCGTTAACACAGCCACGGTTTCCGGAGGCGGCGAGATCAACACCGCCAACGATACGGCGACTGATCCAACCGCGGTTATCCCGCCCACGCCGGACGTGGCTATCTCCGCGACGCATACGGCAACCCTTACCCAGGGACAAACCGGCGCCACCTATACCTTGACCGTGACCAACGTGGGGCCTGCGCCAACCATTGGATCCGTCACGGTCACAGATTCCTTGCCGCTATTCTTTACCGCCACGGCCATCGCCGGCAATGGCTGGACATGCAGCACGCCGCCGACCCTGAGCTGTTCCCGCAGTGATCCCCTGGCAGCTTTCACGGGCGGGACTCCCCCCGCTTATCCACCGGTCACCGTGACCTTCAACATTGCGCCTAACGCAATCTCCCCGGAGACGAATTTTGCCAACGTTTGCTGCGGTGGAGAGGCCATGGGCAGTTCGCAGAATGACATTCAGGTCGACCAGCTGAATGTGATCCAGTTGCCGAATATGGTGGTCGCCCAGAACATGTTTCAGGTTCTGGCCCAGGGGTTGAACGGCGTGACATATAACTTGATTGCCTCCAACAGCAGCTCCGCCTCGACCAGCGGAACGGTAACGGTCGTGGATACGCTTCCCTCCGGCTTGACCGCCACGGCCATCAGCGGTTCGGGCTGGAATTGCACTCTCGGAAATCTGACCTGTACGCGCAACGATTCCCTCGGCCCCAACCTCATCTATCCCCCAATCGTCATGACGGTCAGCGTGGCCGCGAATGCGCCTTCGTCCGTAACCAATACCGTCACGGTTTCGGGCGGGGGCGAAATCATTACCAGCGACGACACCTCCACGTTGACCTCCCCGGTCTTGCCGCCTATCGGCATCAACCCGTTTAACAACAAGCAGACAGTGACGGCTGGCAACTCAGCGACCTTCCTGCTCGTGGTGAACGCACCGCTTCCCGGTGCGGTTACTGTCGCTTGCAGCTCCGGCGTGCCTCCGGGCGCGGCGTGCGTCATCTCTCCGGCATCGTTCACAGCGCCGTTCAACGGCGACGTGTCGATCACGGTGACTACAACATCTGCGCTAGGGCTGGATCGCCCGTGGCCTGGAACCCGCACCGCTCCGCTCTACGCGGCGCTGATTGCGTGCTTGGGCCTGGTCGCGATGCGGGCCGGAAAAAACCGGCGAGGGGCGCGTTTCGCGGTCTTCTGCACTCTCGCTCTAGTGCTGTGTTGCCCCGGATGCGGAGGAGGCGGACCGCCGCCCCCTCCACCGCCGCCTGTCGCGACGCCGCCCGGGACCTATACGATTACGGTTACGGTGAACAACACGACCGCGAACACTCAGGCGAGCACGCCCCTCACGTTGACCGTACAGTAATGCGGCATGGGGAGTGGCGGCGCGGAGTCTTTCACGCCTGTAAGCTGGGGGCGGAGGGCATCAAGGCCAAGGTCGCCAGTCACGCAGGTCAGTCCGCTTTTTTGGTGGGGCTTCAGTTTGTCTAGAATCGTGTGGCACCGCCCCCGCCGCTGTTTTCCTCCTTGAGACAGGCCACAGCCGAGGCGGCCGTGCCACACAAGTCCAGCCCAACCCCAATTAACCACTACCGACCTGCTCACGCCTGATCGCTGTGCGATTCCTGCTTGCTACAATGAAGGATTCTCTTCACGGGAGTCGCACAAGATTTATGCATCGTTGGTCACAACTGTTTATTCCCACACTGCGCGAGGCGCCGGCGGACGCCGAGGTCGCCAGCCACAAGTTCCTGGTCCGCGCCGGATACATTCGCCAGCTTGCCGCCGGCATCTACTCGCATTTGTTCCTGGGCCAGCGCACGCTGCTGCGCATCACCGAGGTCGTCCGCGAAGAGATGAGCCGGATCGGCCAGGAATTCCTGCTGCCAGCGCTCCATCCCCGCGAGATTTGGGAGGCAAGCGGCCGCTGGTCGCTGATGGGCGACAACATGTTCCGCCTCAAAGACCGCGGCGGGCGCGATCTTTGCCTGGGCATGACCCATGAAGAAATCATGACCGAGATCGCGCGCAAGGAACTGCGTAGCTACAAGCAGCTTCCCCAGATCTGGTACCAGATCCAAACCAAGTTTCGTGACGAGCCGCGCCCCAAGTCCGGCCTGATCCGCGTGCGCCAGTTCATCATGAAGGACGCGTATTCGTTCGACATCGATGCGGCAGGGCTGGATGCGTCTTACCAGAAGCACTACGACGTTTATTGCCGCATCTTTGACCGCTGCGGGCTGAAGTACGCGGTGGTGGAGGCGCACTCCGGGGCCATGGGTGGCTCGCAATCGCAAGAGTTCATGGTCATGACTGCGGCCGGCGAGGACGTAGTGGCCAGTTGCCCCAACTGCGGCTACGCGGCCAACCTGGAGAAAGCCACCTCCAAACTCGCTTCGGCCCACGATCTTCCCGGCGAGGGCGCGCCGGAAGAGGTGCACACGCCGGGAATGAAAACCATTGAAGAAGTAGCCAAGTTTCTTGGCGTTTCGCCCACGCAGAAAATCAAGACCCTGGCCATGATGCAGACAGAAGACGATCCCAAGAATCCGGGGAAGAAGAAGTCGCGCGCCGTAATCGTGCTGCTGCGGGGCGATCATTCGCTGAATGAAGCCAAACTCTCCACAGTCCTGGGCGGCAAGGAATTTCGCCCTATGCAGGCGGACGAGATCGAGCAGGTGTTTCACTCGCCGGCGGGCTATCTGGGTCCGGTGAAGGTACCGGCGACGAGCAGTTCACAGCAGGGAAGCGAGACGCAAAAGTTGCTGTTGGAGTCGCTGCCGCTCTTGCTGGCCGACACCGCGTTGCAAGGACGCAAGAACCTGATCACCGGCGCCAACAAGGAAAACTACCACCTGAAGAACGTAACGCCGGGCCGCGACTTTCATCCCACCGAGTGGGTTGACTTGCGCAATGCCTCTGCGGGCGAGGGCTGTCCCCAGTGCGGCAGTCCGCTGGTGGTAGGCAAAGCCATGGAGATCGGTCATATTTTCAAGCTGGGCTACAAGTACACGAAATCCATGGGCGCCAGCGTGCTGGACAAAGACGGCAAAGAAGTTACGCCCATCATGGGCAGCTACGGGATCGGGGTAGAGCGGATCCTGGCCGCCGCCATTGAACAGAACAACGACCAGGACGGCTTTTGGCTCCCCCGGTCCATTGCTCCCTTCGACGTGGTGGTGACCCCCACGAACGTGAAGGAAGCCAGCCTGTTGGGTGCCGGAGAAGAAATCGCCCAGAAACTGGAGGCGGCCGGCTTTGCGGTCCTGCTGGATGATCGCGACGAGCGTCCGGGGGTCAAATTCAAGGACGCCGACCTAGTGGGAATCCCTTACCGGATCAATGTCGGCAAGAAGGTTACGGAAGGGAAAGTCGAGGTGGTTACCCGCTCGACACGGAAGTCGCAGGATGCTAACATCCCCGCCATCGAGAACGAATTCCGGGAGATCCTCCGCTCCTGAAGGCTTGGAGTCTTAGCGTCATGGGAAAGTTAAAGGCACTCGTCGGCGTTCTAGTAGTGTTTGGGGGTTTTTTTTACGCCTGGAACATGATCCCGCCGTACTTCCACAGGTCCCAGTTCCAGGACGAACTGGATGATATCGCTCGCCGCGCCAGTTATTCCTCCATCAGTGAAGACGACCTTAAGCGGATGGTGATCATCAAGGCGCAGACTGACGATCTTCCCCCGCTGAAGGAAGACCAGATTACGGTTGTGAAGGGCGCCGGCACCGTGAGCATCAGCGTCCACTACCGGGTTCACGTCGATATGATCGTGTATCAGACGGATCTGGACTTTATTGCCAATTCCCACAACAAGGTGATCACCGGCTGATCGAGGCGACGAGCAGAGACGTCCTCCGCACGGGCATGAAGCCGGCCCAGTGTATTTGCGCCGTCCCGTCATTGCCCCGCCCAATACCATACTTTACCGGCCAAATTCCCGGAACGAACGGCTATAATAGGGACGATACAACTTCTCAGCACCAGCAGGGAACGCTCTGGCCCGCCATGCGTCTGGGAGAATGGATGGCGGAGTCCGCCGACTTAAAAATTGGCGATCAAAATCAAAGTCCCTCGCGTTAAAGGCTTCCGTAACAGCCTGAAGAATCCTTTTGTCCGCGCCGCACTTGCGGCCCTTCTCATCGTCTTCACGGTTCTGTTCGGGATTTTCACTTTCTACTACATCAAATACGCGAAGATCGTGGACGACCGCATGAGCGGTCCGATCTTCGCTAACAATGCCAAGATTTATGCACAGCCGCGCAGCGTCCGGATAGGCCAGAAAGCCGATGTCCGGGAGATAGCGAACTATCTCCGCCACGCCGGGTACAGCGAGGCGGGCGAAGCCGGGCCATCGAAGTTGGGAACCTACCGGCTGGTCAATGCCGGCGTCGAGGTCAAACCCGGCCAGGAATCGTATTACAACGCGGAAGGGGCGGTGATTCGAGTCAAGGACGGCCTGGTGGACCGGATTTCGGCCCAGGGCGATGGGGGCGACCTATCCGCGTACGAACTGGAACCGCAACTGGTGACCGGTCTGTTCAATAGCCAGCAAAGGGCCAAACGGCGTCTGGTGAAGTACGAGGACATCCCCCAGGTCATGGTCAATGCGGTTACATCCATCGAAGATCGGCGTTTCTTCCACCACAATGGCGTGAACTATTGGCGGCTCATGGGAGCGGCCTGGGCCGATTTGCGTGCCGGCGGAAACCGCCAGGGCGGTTCCACGATTACAATGCAGGCGGCCCGGCTCTTCTTTCTCACTCCGGAAAAGAAGTTTAGGCGCAAGATGACCGAGATCCTTATCTCGACTGAGCTGGAGCAGCGCTTCTCCAAGCAACAGATCTTCGCGTTGTATGCCAACCAGGTGGACATGGGGCAACGGGGATCATTCACCATTACCGGGTTCGGCGAGGCGTCCCAATCCTATTTCGGCAAGGACCTCAAGGACGTTACCTTGCCGGAAGCTGCCTTGCTGGCGGGTCTGATTCAGAGTCCTAGTCGGCTGGCTCCGTATCGCCATCCGGAAAGGGCCATCGAACGGCGAAACCTGGTGCTGGAGGCTATGGTGGAGACCGGCTCCATCACCCGCGCTCAGGCTGACACCGCCAAAGCCGCGCCCCTGAAGCTGGCGCCCCAGAACGTGGAAGCCAGCGACGCGCCCTACTTCGTGGACATGATCCGCGACCAGCTCGTTGCCCGCTACGGCGACGAAGAGTTGAATACTGGAGGCTATCGCGTTTATACGACTCTGGATCCGGCCCTGCAAAAGGTGGCGGCCGAGGCGGTGGACGTGGCCATCAAGGAAGTTGACCAGCAGGTGAACCGCCTCCGTACCCGGCGGATTAAGACCGGTAAGAACAAGTACGAGACTAAGATCATGCCCGGCCCCACGGCCCAAGTCGCCTTGGTGGCGCTCGATCCCCACACCGGCGAGGTTCTGGCCTTGGTGGGAGGACGCAACTACGGCATGAGCCAACTCAATCATGCGGTGGCCAAGCGGCCGACCGGATCTATTTTCAAACCTTTTGTCTACGCCGCTGCCATGAACAACGCCGTTACCAACGATCAACCGCTTTTTACTCCGGCGACACGGGTGGACGACTCACCCACGGCCTTCATCAACGGCGACGATGTCTACACGCCGCGCAACTACAGAGAGATCTACTGGGGTCAGGTCACCACTCAGGATGCTCTGGCGCACTCGCTCAACAATGCCACGGTGAAGGTGGCGGAGATGGTGGGTTACAACAAGGTCGCGGCCCTGGCCAAGGCGGCCGGAATTTCCTCCGTCCAGCCCACTCCCGCCATGGCCTTGGGGTCCTATGACGCTACCCCCTTGGAAATGGCATCGGCGTACACGGTCTTTACCAACTCAGGGCAGCGGACAGCGCCGTCGCTGGTTCGCTCCGTTCGCGATCCCGGCGGCGATGTGATCGACGACTTCTCGCAGCAGAAAACTCAGGTGCTGGACCCGCGCGTAGCCTACGTTTTGACGGAGATGCTGGAATACACCATCAACAACGGCACGCCCGCCGGTCCCGGCGGCGTCCGGGCACGGGGCTTTACCGCGCCTGCTGCGGCCAAGACGGGCACCTCTCATGATGCGTGGTTTGCCGGCTTTACTTCGAACCTGCTGTGCATTGTCTGGGTCGGATACGACGACTACAGCGATATCAAGTTGAGCGGCGCCAGCCTGGCTTTGCCCGTCTGGACGGAGTTTATGAAGCGGGCTACGGCGCTCCCGCAATACTCTGACGTCAAGCCTTTTTCTTCACCTTCGGGGATCGTGCGGCTGACGCTCGACAAAGCTACCGACCAGGTTGCCACCCCAGCCTGCCCGGACGACTACTCCACGGTTTTCATTGATGGCACCCAGCCCACGCAGACCTGCGACCAGTCCACGGCTGAGCATGGAAACCTTTTGCAGCGGGTCTTTGGCCTGGATGGCCCCAAACCGGCGGCGCCCCCGGCGGTGTCTAATACGGTAAGTCCGGCCCAGGGCTCGGGGCAGCCGGCAGGTAACCCTCCTGCAACGGGCCAAACGGCCGCCTCCGACAGTACCAAGAAAAAGGGCTTCTGGAGCCGCTTATTTGGGGGTTCCAAGAGCGATAATAAGGATGACAATAAGGAGAAAAAGCCGGTCGCGGGTCCGGCCAAAGACCAGCCACAGTAAGGGGGTACCCTTATGGTTCGCTTCACTAGCTTCTTGAGGTGTCAAATACTGCTGGCGTTCGTTTTTCCAGTCCTTGCCCAGCAAGTGTCTCCGACAGAGCCTAACTCCTCGGTACGTGTTCCGCCACCGTCGGAAAACGCGACCGCGCCTGAGTTGGAAAAGCAGGGAGACGATCTGCGCGCCCAAAAGGCATACCTGGATTCCGTCGACTACTACCGTGCCGCCATAAAAAAAGGGGACAGCGCGCCGCTGCACAACAAAACCGGCATATGCTTTCTTCAGTTACAAAGAGGGGGCGAGGCCAGGAAGGAATTCAAGCGCGCTATCCAGATGGACAAGGCTTATGCCGAGCCCCACAACAATCTTGGCGCCCTCGATTACAATGGAGGACACTATGGCCAGGCGGTGAGTGAATACCGCAAGGCGCTGCAACTGAACGACGGGAATGCCTCCTTCCACAGCAACCTGGGCACCGCCTACTTCGCGGAAAAAGACTGGGCCCACGCGATCAAAGAGTACTCGCGCGCCAGGGCGCTGGATCCCACGATCTTTGATCGCCAGTCCTCGGGCGGTGTTTCCATCCGGCTGGTTTCTTCCACGGACCTGGGCCACTTCCATTACATGATGGCGCAGATCGCCGGCAGCCAAAATGACTTGGATCGCTGCCGTAGCTACCTCAGCAAAGCTAATGAAGAGGGCTACCCGATTCGGGATGCGCTCCGCGACGATCAGTTCGCCGGCCTGCGCAAAGACCCGAACTTTGTAGCCTTTGTGCGTTCGTTAAAGCCGCCGCAAACTGCTGACCAATGATGTGCTCCCGGCAACCTTTTCCGCCGGACTGCTTCTAAAGGTAAGTAGCTGCTGGCGGCCCGAGTCGTTGGGGACGACGGCAGCAGACGAACAAGCTGAACCCACCGGTTTGACGCGTAAGCGTCATGGCAGGGAAACCGGTGGGTTTGTTGCGTTATTGGGCTCTCGTAACTTCCTCTAGGAAGTTCGCGCGTGAATATACGCCTCAATCACCTCTTCCAGTGTGCCCTGGGCCTTGAGAATGTATTCCACAGCATCGCGAGCGGCGCCGTGGCCTCCGGCCGATGGAGTTTGGTAATGGGCCATCTCTTTGACCTGGGGGCGGGCGTTGGCTACGGCAATCGCCAGCCCGCAGCGGCGCATGATGGGAACATCAATAATGTCGTCGCCGACAAAGGCGACTTCCTCGGCGCGTGCTCCGCTCTCCTGAAGGATTTTGTCCAGGACTAAGGACTTGTTCTTTGCGCCCTGCGACAGAAAGTCCACTCGCAGGTCGCGTGCGCGCAGGGCCACCGCCTCCGAGGTGCGCTTGGTCACCATCCCGGTTTTGAGTCCGCCGAGCCGTGCCAGGGTCATGGCTGTGCCGTCGTGGGCGTTGAAACCCTTAGCTTCTATCTGGCTGATAATGCCAGAGCCCGGCGCATCGCCCTTTTGCTTGCGATGCGTGTCAGTGCTGCGCGCCCCGGATGAGGGGGCAGGGAAGAACCAGATGGTCCCGTCGGTCAGGACGCCGTCAACGTCGAACAATACGATCTTGATTTTCTTTGCGCGGTCGAGAGACATGCGTAGCTCTTAGCTGCTAGCTCCCAGCTCCTAGTTCTTGAACTTACGGCAATACGCGCTTCGCGGCGCGAAGCCAAGAAGCTAAGAGCTAGTGGCTAGGAGCTCTTCTCACACCATCTGCGTTCCCCAGAGATCGTGGAGATGAATGATGCCTTCCACTTCGCCGTTTTTGCCGGTCACCACAAGAGACGTAATTTTCTTTTGCTCCATGATGTTCAGGGCAGCGGCGGCAAACTCGCCGGCCGCGATGGTCTTGGGGTGCGTCGTCATACACTCGCCCGCGGTCAGGCTGAGAATGTCATGGCGCCGCTCCAGGAGACGGCGCAGGTCCCCGTCGCTGATAACCCCGAGCAGTCTGTTGTTCTCCACCACGGTGGTAATGCCCATTCCTTTGCGCGTCATCTCAAAGATCACGTCCGGCATTTTCGTGTCCGGCGAGACGCGGGGCACAGCGTCGCCGGAATGCATCAACTGTGAGACCCGGGCCAGTTTCTTGCCCAGTTTGCCGCCGGGATGTAAATCGGCGAAGTCTTCCTCTTTAAAGCCGCGCTTTTCCGCCAGGCTCAGGGCGAGAGCGTCGCCCAACGCCAGCATAGCCGTGGTGGAGGCCGTTGGCGCCAGGCCCAGGGAACATGCTTCCTGGGCGATGGAGCAATCGAGCGCGATGTCCGCCGCCAAGGCTAGCGTAGAGCGCTTGTCAGAGTTGCTGGAATAGAGCCGGTCGCCGGTAATGGTGACCAGCTTGCTCCCGATGCGGCGGATCGTCGCCAACAGTTGCAGTATCTCTTCCGTCTCCCCGCTGGAGGAGAGCGCCAGCACCACGTCGCCCCTGACCACCATGCCCAGGTCGCCGTGAACCGCCTCCGCAGGATGGAGATAGAGCGCCGGCGTGCCCGTGGAGTTGAGCGTTGCCGCAATCTTACGCGCAATGATGCCGCTCTTGCCCATGCCGGTGACGACCACCCGCCCGCCGCAGGAGTGCAGGCACTCGACCGCACAGTCAAAGTCCCGGGCCATGGGGCCGGCAATGCGGTCGGCCAGTTCGCGCAGGGCCTCAGCCTCGATCCTGACAACGTTAGCGCCAATGGATTTCACTGGGGATAATAGTAGCAAATGGCAGTCAGCAATCAGCAGTCAGCCCGACTCTGAAATCCCGAACGAAGTGAGGGAACCCTATTCGCTACTAAGTGATGGTAGACCGCTTGACATGGTTGGACGTATCGCGGATGCGGTGATGACGAGCAAGTTAAGGCTCTCTCAGCTGAAGGGATCCCTCGCTGCGCTCGGGATTGCAGAAACCTGCTGATTGCTGATTGCTTAGACCTCAAACACCCTGTAGGCCTTCGGCGGGTCCTGCGCCATCAACAACGACATGGCGACGTTGTGGACGGGGACACCGCCGGTTGTTTTTCCGTCGAGCTTTCCGTGATGCGCGTGTCCGTGGAGGGCCAGCGCCGCCTGATGGCGGTCGATGACCTCAGCCAGGCGCGAGCTGCCCAGGTAAGGCCAGATTTCCAATGGCTCGCCATGCACGGTCTCTGCGACCGGAGCGTAGTGGGTGACGATCACAATCCTGGGCGTGCGTAGCATGGTGAGAGCGCGCTCCAGTTTCATAGCTTCGTCGAGCGACGCTTGCACGAACGCCTTTACTTCCTTTTCTCCAAAAGCCGTCAGCACGCCGCGGCCGAACCCTCCAAGGAAGCCCTTGGTACCCGCGAAACCAACGCTGTCGCGCTCGTAGCTGCTGCCATCCAGGACCTTGATGCCTTCGGTGATCAACATCTTGATCAGTTCCTGCTCCTGGCCGCTTTCGTAGTCGTGGTTGCCCAGCACAGCGACGATGGGGAGACGCAGACGAACCAGGCCATTCAGCAGGGAATGCATCTCGTCAATCCTTCCGTAATTGGTGAGGTCGCCGGCGATCACCAGAACGTCCGCTTCTTCGCGCACGTGGCTGAGCGGCTCGCGGACGCGATCGTAACTCTGCGGCGTGAAATGAATATCGGCGGTGGCGGCGATTCTCATACACACCCGCTTCTATGCGGCCTCACTCGGTCCACGACGGATCAAGGCAGCGGTGCGCCGATATTCTTCGAGGATGTCGCGCTTGCCCCACTCGGCAACGTCAATGTTGAACATGTACTCATCGATCAGGCTGCCGCGAAAATCAGTGACCTTATTCGGGTGGGCCAACTCAATCTGGAAGCGCTGCTGCAGCTCTTTCCAGATTTCGCCAGGCACATAGCCGGCGTCTCCGGGATAAACATAGTGGTAGAGCACCAGGTACCAGTACAGCATCTGCCAGTGCTCGCTCAGCAGGTCCAGCAGGCGCTGCCAGTCGAACTGACCGCGCGTGCCGTGAATCACGTGGCAGATGTCAGCGCCGTCAAAGCGTTCGCGGCGGGTAACGAAGACCTTGGACGCGATCAGCTCTTCCGGCGCCAGCACGCGTGCGGAGCTGCCGAAGATGTTCGCACGGCGGGCGCGCTCGATCCAGGACCGGTCCACGCGCACCACAGCGTTGCTCATACCCGTGATCAGGTCCACGTAGTAGCCGTCACGGCGGGCTTTGGCCAGCCAGACCGGGTCAGGGATGTCGGTCGCAAAGCCGTCGCTCTCCAGTAGCTGCAGGGCGTGCGCAACGTCACCGGCAGGAAGAAAAAGATCCAGGTCCTTGGTGTCACGCCAGATGCCGGTGTGTTCATGCAAGGCGAAGGCGCCGGAGATCGCAAACGGAACGCGGTGGCGCTCCATCAATTCGATGACCTCGCGAAAGAGCGATTCCTGTTCCGGCGGAAATGTCGGGCGCCGGGACGAACTGACAGCCGCCTGCTGCTCCTGCTCTTCTGGCACCACCCGTTAGATGGCGAAGTCCACGGCCCTGTTGCGGAAGAGCGCAGGAAAATACGGCCCAGCCGGCGCCGGTGAGCGGTCAGTTCCCATTTTGTTCCGGCCTCATGGAATGGCAACTCCCTTTTCCGGAGTCAGTAAATCGGCCGCCGGGAACATGTATGAACTTCCAGGCGTAACCCCGCGTGCGTAGATCGATCCGCAGCGCGCCGAACGTGCTGTTGCTGCGGACTTCGCTGGTAGGCAGCGGATTGCGAAACCACCTCTGATCTCACTGCAGGCGCAGGGCGCGACGGTTGAGGCAGTATTACCGAGGGAAAGACAACGGCCATCAAAAAGCAGGCCCGCGCGAAGCAGCGGGCCGTGAATTTATTCATGGAGAATCTCTTCTTGAGCAACAAGGTTACTGGGTTTCCCGGCCCAGCGTCCAGCGCACGCCGCCGGCGTAGGTTGGGTGGTAGTACTCGCGCTGGACCACGTACTGAGGACTTCCGTTGTAGAAACCGAAAGGCTCGTTGGTCAGGTTCAATCCGTACGCATAGACCGAAAAGCCGTGGGCCAGCTTGTAGCTCGCCTGCGCGTCCAGCTGGAAGTGCGAGTACAGGTAGTTGTCGCCGCCCGGCCCTTTGGCTCCGCCCGCCGTCTGCTGGACAACTCCGTCGCATGGGCCGCCGCTCACGCAAGGGGGAAGGGGAATGATGCCAAGGTTGGGATCCGCCTGAAGGTCCTTGAACTGATACGCGAAGATCATGGTTGAGTTGTACGTCATGCCCATACGCAGGGAGAAACGCTTGGTGTCGAAGGTGGGGCTGATGTTCCATGTGTGGGGCGCCTGGCGCAGCAGGTCCGGGTTGTCATCGCGCAGGATTCCTTGCAAGCCGCTGGTTCCCGAATGTGTATAGCTGTAGTTCGCGGAAATGCCTGCACCCTTCATCACGCCCGGCATAAAACGCAAGCGCTGTGTATAGGCGACTTCAAAACCCTCCACGTGCGCGCTGCCGATGTTCTCCACCTGCGAGACCAATACAAACGGCGAGTTTGCCCCTGGAAACAGGCTGGGGCTCTCCTGGAACAGGCCGTTCACGATGGGGTCGCCGAGCTGCTTGTAGAAGAAACCCGCCTGGATCATTCCCACCGGATTCAGGTACTGCTCGTAGAGCAGGTCGTAGTTGTTCGAGTGTTCCGCCTTCAGGTTGGGGTTGTTGATGGAGATGGTGTTCGGCGTCTGCGTGGTGATCAGCGGGCTCCTGGCTTGCGCGAGGTCCTGCGGGTCCGGGCGCGCCAGGCCGCGGCTGAAGACTGCACGCAAAGCGCTGTCTTTGGTCAGGCCGAAGCGCAGCGAAACGCTGGGCAAGACGTCCAGGTAATCAGTGCCTCCGGGGACGGTCGCGCTCGTCGTCGAATCAAAGCTCAGGGTAGCAACGTGCGTGGCTTCAAAGCGAACACCCCCCACCAGACGGATGCGCGGAGTAATGTCCAGGCTGTTCATCACGTAGCCGGCTGTGACGCGCTCGATCAGATCGAAGTGGGAGCCGATGGAGTTCGGGTCAGCCACAACCTGACCGCTGGCATCCGCGAAAGTACGGACCAGCGGGTAGCTTGGAGCGTTCGTGAAGCTGTAGGTCTTGTCGTAGTAGTTGGGATCCGGGTGAGTAGTTCCCAAGAATTGTGCCCCCGGAACGGGGCTTGCAGTGAAGTCCGCCAGGAATCCCGTCGAGTTGTCGAACTTGTGGGCATTGCGGATTTTAGCGCCAAATTCGATGGTCCCGTAGTGCGAGCCCCAATGATACTGCTGGCCGAAGGAGGCCGACCCCTGAAGATTCAACTGAGCCGTCAGACCACTTGACGGCGGCGTATAGCCAGTGAGGACGTAATTGTTTATGTCCGTGGTGTCCCCGATGCCGGGCGTGAAGCAGCCCGCCGAGAACTGGGGGCGGAAGGCGTCTTTCGCAGGGACGTTGAGGCAGTTGGTGGTTACGTTGGGATCGCCGGCCCACACGAAGTTGGCGCCGCCGTCCGATTCGTTAAGCGTTCGGGAGCGCGCAACCGAGGTGTCCCAGTTGAGCCATGAATTATGAAAGAGATGCCTGCCGCCGAGCACCAGGTTCCCGATGGCAAAGTCCGGACGGCGCCAATCCAGGCTGGCTACCGGGGGCCCAATGGTGGGACCATCGGTCAGCGTGTAAACCCACTTTTCTCCATAATCTTTGAAATCGGAATACAAACCACGGAGGTAGATGTTGGAACCTTCGCTGAACTTATAATCCACGCTGCCCCCCAGTCCCCAGCGGGTGCGGTAGTATGTGTAGTCGCGCAGATCCATGGTGTCATAGTGTGGAGTCAAGCTCGAGACGGTGGGCACAGGCTCAATGTCATTGATGCCACGGCCGTTCCAGTCGTAGGTGGTTCCAATCAGCACCCCCAAGCGTTTCTGAGGGCCGAACCGCTGGCCGACGGTGGCGCCGAAGTTGTCCACGCCGCGACCGCCGATGATGGGCGTGTAACCGCCCAGCCCGTACACGATGACGGTGGGAGCGTCCCCTGCGGTCTTGGTCTTGAGATTGACAGAGCCGCCAATGCCGTCTCCATCCTGGTTGGCCTGGAGGGTCTTATTGATCTCAACCGATTCCACAAGGTCTGACACCATCGCATCCAGCTTGATCTGGCGGACGCCGCTTTCCGGCGAAGGTACGTTGATGCCGTCGATGGTCACGTTGGTCAAGCGGGGTTCGGTGCCGCGAACCTGCACGTACTTACCTTCGCCTTCGTCGCGTTCCAGCGTGACGCTGGGCAGGCGTCCAATCGCGTCCGCGATGTTGGCATTGGGAAGGCTGGTGATGACCTCGGCCGGAAGAACTTGCAGAATATTGTCTGCGGTGCGCTCACGATTGATCGCCTCAACCTCGCCGTGTTCGCGTCCGGCACGAACTTCCACCACCTCGGTGCGCGCTCCCACCTGGAGCGTTGCATCCACGCTCACAACGCCCCCAGCGGTCACTGCCAAATCGTTGCTGGAGAACTGGGCGAAGCCGACCGCTGAAACGGCGATGGTGTAGCGACCTGGCGCCACCCCGGAAATCAGAAACTGGCCCTGGTCGTCGGAGACCGTGGTCTGTCCGCTGGGCTGCAACTCCACCCGCGCGCCCTTAATCACCGCGTGCGTTGCGTCGGCCACGCGGCCGGTGATTGTGCCTTTGCGTTCTTGCGCCCCGGCTGGAATTCTTTGAAACAGAGCTGACATCAGGATCATCATGACGACTGCTAACAAAGACTTACGCATGGCTCAAGCCTCCAGTGTGATCACAGACTGTCTGTAAGAGAAGCAGAGGCAAGGGGCTGAGGGAATTTCAGCCTCTTAGACAGAGAGCGCCTCGGAAGACAATCCTAGGTCGCGTTTATGAAGAACTTGTTTTAGCGAGATTAAGAAACGGTTAAATAGAGGACATGCCCCTGAAAGGAAACCGGTGCGTCGCCGTCAGGCTACCTTGACCTTCGTGATATCCGCCGGCGGTTCCAATTCGGCACCGGCAAGTGTTTCGTTGGGCTTCATCCAGTAAGCCAGCATGGCGCCCAGCAGCAGCAGAGCCATACTGCCAATGAAAGGCAGGCTATAGTTCTTGGTCCACTTGATCACGTATCCCGCCACCATCGGGGACACGGCGGCGGCCAGCGCCGACCCGACGTTCATGATGCCGCTGGCGGAACCGGAATACCTGGGCGCGATGTCCATGGGAATGGCCCAAAACGGCCCGATGGTGAACTCGGCAAAGAAGAATGCCGCGGCCAGGCAGGCAGCCACGAAGTTCAACTGGTGAAGTTTCACAAACGGCACTACCGAGCCGAGCCACGGGGCCTCCATCACCGGGATCATGAGCGCGAACGAAACCAGGAAGCAGATGATAATGATGTTGCGACGGGCCCGGTTGCGATCGCCGGTGCGGCGCAGGATCGAATCGCTGGTCAGCCCGCCCAACGTATTGCCGACGGCGCCGAGAATATACACGCCGCTGGCCGAGATGGCCGCGTGTTTCAGGTCGAGCTTGTAGGTATTCAGGAAGAACGAGGGCAGCCAGGTCAGGTAGAGCCACAGCGTCCAGCCATAGCAGAAATAGACCACGGTGACCGGCAGCATGCGCAGGGAGAGCGTGAGCCACGGCACAGGTTCGGGTTTTTTGGCGGTTCGGATGGCGTAACTGGTAAGTGTTTGCCGTTCCTGCGCGGTGGTTCCGCGGTGCTGGGCGGGATCGTCGCGAAAATACAGCCACCACACCAGCGCCCAGACCAGGCTGACGCTCCCCAGGACCACGAACGATTGCCGCCACGAGGTCATCTTGATCAGCCACGCCACCAACGGCGGGGTAATGGCGTTGCCGAAACGCGCAAAGGAATGAGTGATGCCCTGGACATAACCCCGGCTCCCTGGCTTGGCCCAGTCGGATAAGGCCCGTGTGGCTGTGGGAAAGGTTGCGCCTTCGCCGAGTCCGAGGATGACGCGGCATACGATGAGCCCGAACAAGCTGCCTACCGCGCCCATCATGATGGTGGACAGTGACCAGATGATTCCGCACACCGTCAAGGTCCGGCGGGCTCCGAAGCGGTCACTCAGCCAGCCGCCGGAAACCTGGAGGCACAAATAGGCCCAGCCAAACGCTGAGAACACCAAGCCGAGCTGCGAAGGATCCAGGTGGAAGTCCTTCTGCAGAACCGGGCCTGCGGTGTTGACGTTGATGCGGTCAATGTACGTGAGACCGTACATCAGGCAGACCATGAACAGCACCAGGTTGGGGGTGGAGAAAACTCTGTTCAACACGCCGGCGCTCCGGGCGCCCGGGTCGGACTCCATGGTGGGGGTGGCCATAATCCAAGTCCTCTCTAACTTCCTTTTTCCATTCCGTTTCTATCGACCAAACAAGTATCAGGGCACGACTTTAGTCGGGCCATCGACGGACCTTAAATAATCGCGCTTTAGCGCCTGTCCATCCAACTTCGCAAGTGCCGTTCGCGCCCGAGTAAACCACGTTTGCGCAAGCAGCTCTTCGTGAATGCTATGAAACTCCGCAGGGGCTGAAGCCCGATTAACTTTGGGAACGCTTCGCGGCCCGACTGAAGTCGTGCCCTGATACCTGTCTCGCGCTGAACACTCTCTCCGTACCCTCTTTGCTGTCGTGCGTCTCTCACAAATCAAATTTGACACTTACACTGGCGCCAGCTGCTGGTTCTGAACCAGGCTCTTGAGCGCTGCGACAACTCCTCCGGGTTTGTGAGCGACCCCGGCCATTTCCAGGCCCATCTCCACACCACTCAACGTTCCGGCCAGCATCAGGTCGTTGAAGTGTCCCAGGTGGCCGATGCGAAAAACTGTCCCGGCCAGCTTGGAGAGTCCCGCGCCCAGCGACATGTCGAAGTTCTCGAGAATCACGGCGCGCAGACGGTCGGCTGCGTCACTCTGGCCTTGCGGCATAAGCACAGCGGTGAGCGAACTCGAGTATTCCAGCGGCTCCTCGCACAGCACTTCCAGGCCCCAGGCCCGCACGGCGGCGCGCGTGGCTTCGGCGTGGCGATCATGGCGGCGGAAGACGTGGATCAATCCCTCTTCCTGCAGCATCAGCAAGGCCTCGCGCAGGCCCCACATCAAGTTGGTGGCCGGCGTGTAAGGGAAAAAACCGGAGCGATTAGGCTTGAGCATCTCCTGCCAGTCCCAGTAGTAACGCGGCAGCCCGGCCTTCTTGTTCGCAGCCAGCGCCTTATCGGAGATGGCGTTGAAACTCAGGCCGGGAGGAAGCATCAGTCCTTTTTGCGAACCGGCTACGGTCACGTCCACGCCCCAATCGTCGTGGCGATAGTCCATCGAGGCCAGCGAGGAGATGGTGTCCACCATGAACAGGGCGGGATGGCGCGCGCGGTCGATGGCGCGGCGAATCTCGACGATGCGGGTGGCCACGCCCGTGGAGGTCTCGTTGTGGACCACCATCACCGCCTTGATGGCATGGGCCTTGTCGTCGCTGAGCCGCGCCTCCACTGTGTCCGACGAAACACCACGACGCCAGTTGCCGGGAACGTAATCCACGATCAGGCCCATGCGTTCAGCCACTTGGCGCCACAGGCCGGAAAAATGTCCGGTCTCGAACATCAGTACGCGGTCGCCGGCGGAGAGCGTGTTCACGATCGAGGCTTCCCATGCGCCCGAGCCCGAAGCCGGATACATCACCACCGGGCCCCGGGTGCGGAAGATCGGACGAAGAGCTTCCAGGACCTCAGCACCCAGCCGGGCGAACTCCGGCCCGCGATGGTCGATCACCGGGCGGTCCATGGCCCGCAATACCCGGTCGGGCACGTTGGTGGGACCGGGAATCTGGAGGAAATGCCGGCCTGTGTGCGTGGTCATTTTTCTTGTCGCTTCGCTCCAAACCGCTTGCGCGTCAACCGTCGCTCGCCTCGAAGAGCATGACTGCGCCCGGGTTACTCGTCATCTGGTACTCCAGTTGAGGCCCGATTCGTGAGCCGAAATCATACCTGAACCCCGACCTGGCGGAGCAGGATTCTGCGACTATTGTGATAAAGGAGGAGACGACCGCTCAGGAAATCAGCCGGGACATTTCATGTTCCACAAGAGATGGATCGTTGGGGTAGGGTTCGGTCCGTCCGGTTCGCGTGAACCCCAAGCGCTGGTAGAATACGATGGCGGGTTCGTTGTTGGATGTCACCATCAACAGCAAAGTGCTGGCGTTGCGCAGACGAGCCCAGCCGAGAATCTGATTCACCAGGAGCCGGCCTACGCCCCTCTTGCGGTGCGTAGGGGCCGTCCACATGGAGATCAGGTGGGCTCGCGACGCATCGTTCGGATCGAGATGAGTGCCGGCGATGCCGCACGCGGCGCCTTCGTCCATCGCCAGATACAAGATCGCTCTCTCACCGTTCCACTTGTCGGCGCGCTTGATCCAATCGGCGTCCGTAAGCTGAGACTCCTTAGCATAGGTTGAACCGAAGGCGCTCGGAGTATCTTGCAGCGCGCGCAGGCGGACAGCTTTGAAGATCAACGCGTTCTGCGGCGTGAGTGGATCAAGAGTGATCATCGCTTTGCGGTTGCTTACGATCATATCAAGTGATTGAAATGGATATGCCAGGCGGCGCTAAGACCTCGCGCGGCATAATAAAGGATGGCATGGATGGGGTAATTCACACTCGCTGCTGTATTGCCGGTGGTGGCCCGGCCGGCATGATGCTGGGCTTCCTTCTTGCGCGCATGGGCGTGGATGTATGGATACTTGAAAAGCATGCTGACTTTCTGCGTGACTTTCGCGGTGACACCATTCACCCTTCGACGCTCGAAATCATGCATGAACTCGGTATTCTGGACGAGTTCCTCAAGCGTCCCCATCAGGAGCTACGTGAGCTCGCCGGTCAGGTGGGCAAGGATACCGCCACAATTGCGGATTTCACCCACTTGCCGACCCGTTGTCAGTTCCTGGCCCTGATGCCGCAATGGGATTTCCTCGACTTTCTTAAGGAGAAGGCCCAGCGATATCCCACGTTTCACTTGAAGATGAAGGCTGAGGTAACCGATCTCTTGCAAGAGAAAGGCACTGTTGTGGGTGTGCTCGCGAAGACCACGGACGGCACTCTGGAGGTTCGCGCCCAGTTGACGATTGGCGCTGACGGACGCCACTCCGTGGTCCGTGAGCGCGCTGGCCTCACAGTCATCGATCTGGGTGCTCCCATGGATGCGCTGTGGATGCGGCTAAGCCGTCGTCCCACCGATCCGGGACAAACCTTCGGCCACATCGACAGGGGCAAGATTCTCGTTTTGCTCAATCGAGAGAATTATTGGCAATGTGCCTTTGTGATCCCCAAAGGTGAAGGGGACGCAATCCGGCAGAGAGGTTTGGAATCTTTTCGCAAACAGGTTGCCGAGCTTGAGCCGTTCTTGCGGGACCGTGTAGAAGAGTTGCGCGATTGGAAGGACATCAGTCTTTTGACGGTTGTAGTCGACCGCTTGGCGCGATGGTACCGGCCCGGACTCCTGTGTATCGGTGATGCAGCGCATGCCATGTCGCCCATTGGAGGGGTAGGCATAAATCTGGCGATTCAAGATGCTGTAGCGACGGCAAACATACTCGGCCCAACACTTCTGCAAAGAGCGCCGGCCGAAATCGAACTTCACGCCGTCCAGCAGCGCAGAAGTTTTCCGACTCGGGCCACCCAGCGACTTCAAATCATTGCACAAAACAATATAATCCGGAGAGTCCTTGGCAGCCGTGAGGCCCTGTCTCTTCCCTGGCCCCTGAAGCTGTTGCGCCGCTGGCCGATTCTGCGGCGAATTCCTGCCCGGTTAGTCGGGGTTGGCTTTCGTCCCGAGCACGTAAAGACACCAGACGCCTACTCTTTGAAGTAGGGCGCCCTCAATATCTCTTGCCTTTCGTGGCTATTGCCGACGGCGTCTGGTCGCCACCGAAGCTGCGCTCACCCTGGCTCGCGAACTGAGTCTATGTGCAAGAAGGTGGAATCCAATGGAAAATCAAAGCGCTACTCGATGCCTGGCTGCCGCCCTCATGATTTTCTTGTTCGTTGCGGGTCCGAGCGCCATCTCCAGTTCCAAGAACCAGCGAAGCGACCTGACTCCTGATGATGAAAAAGGGATCAGGGCGACAATTGAAGCTTATCGAACCGCGTGGCTGGCAAATGATGCCAAAGGCGTACTCCAGACACTCACCGACGACGCGGTGCTCCTGCCCGCTCATGGAGCGCCCGCCGTGGTGGGGATAGCCGCGATTGAGAAATATTGGTTCGCGCCCGGCGGGCCACCGACCACAGTCACGGGACTGGATATCACTGTCGACGAGGTCGGCGGGAATCGGACGCTGGCGTTCGCGCGTGGATTGGATGACGTCGCTTGGACCGTTACCCAGGACGGCGCGACGCATCGGCGTTCCCATACTGGAACCTATCTTAACGTGATGAAGAAGCTGCCCAACGGCGCCTGGCGAATCCAGGTCCATATGTGGGATGACGGTCCCGAGCACGTGGAATGAAGAGTGTTGTGAAAGCTCCGAAATTATGGTGTAGCGGCGGTGTTGTTGCAGCGATCCGAGGGCAATCCCGAATCGGGGAAGCTGCTCAGGCCGCTGGCATAGTCTTCGGATCTTGGCGACAATTCGTACGTCACACTGAAGCGGGGGGGAGAAGCCCCAAGCGTAAACTGCAGGCAGTTCGGATTGCAGGGAGGAGTCTGCGATGACAGCATCTGTTTTTGTCGGGACCAGCGTGGACGGATTCATTGCGCGGCCGAACGGCGATTTTGACTTTCTACCGCCCGGTGGCGGCGAACCCCACGGCTACGACGAGTTCATGGCAACCGTCGATGCGCTTGTGATAGGCCGGAAGACCTTCGAGACGGTTGTGGGTCTTGCGACCTGGCCCTATGGCCGCAAACGCGTGGTGGTCCTGAGTGGCCGGCCCGTCGACTTGTCTGCGGTGCGGGGAGGCGTGGTGGAGCAGATGGCCGGACCTCCGGCTGAGATCGTTTCGAAGCTCGCCGCGAGTGGAGCCCACCACCTCTACGTCGACGGAGGGATCACAATTCAAGGGTTTCTGCGCGCCGCCCTCATTCAACGCATCATTATTACTCGAGTACCCGTGCTCATTGGGAACGGAATTCCTCTCTTCGGTACTTTACTGCGCGATATCCGGCTCCATCACGTAGCGACTCAGCACTATCCGAGCGGCTTAGTTAAGACCGAGTACCGCGTTGCCCCATAACCCGATCGGTATGGCGGTGGGCGATAATGGGCAAGTCATGACCTCTCGTCCGTGGAACCACAACATTCACTATCACAATCTGGTACTGACGTCGGCTACGCCAGACTGCCGGCGCGCACTCGATGTGGGATGTGGCCAGGGCCTGCTCGCGAGACGGCTGGCAGAGCGTTGCCAGGAAGTGATTGCGATCGACATTGATCGCGATGCAATCTCGAGAACAAGGGTCGGAGATGGTCTAGAAGGGCGCGTCAAGTTCGTCGAAGGGGATGTGATGACCTACGCGTTCTCCGATGGTAGCTTCGATTTCATTACGGCGGTCGCCACGATCCACCACCTTCAGCTTCGGCCCGCGCTCGTGCGCTTTCAGAAGCTCTTGATACCCGGGGGCGTTCTGGCGATGGTCGGGCTCTATCGTGCAGAGACGCTTAGCGACTATGCCCTCGCTGCCGCTGCATTTCCCGTGAGTTGGATGTTGCGTTCGCTTCGTGGTCATGCCGACGTGGGAGCGCCAGTGCAGGACCCGAAGGAGACGTTGCGGGAGATCCGAAGCGCATGCGATATCTTTCTCCCTGGAGCCTCTTTGAGGAGGCGACTGTTGTTCAGGTACTCCTTGATTTGGCGCAAGCCCTCCGTGTGATCCACTGGTTCCTTCTTTGAAGGCGCCGCTCTTCATTCGCAAGCTTTGAAGTTTTCGGTCTGCTCGACTCCAGCTTTTCTCAGCTCCGCCATAAAGAGAATTGGATCTACCGCATCAACCAGAAAGTGAACACCAGGCCGGACCGCTTTGCCTTCCGAAATCATGCGGGCAAGAATCGACGGCACAAGTCCATTGATCCAGTAATCGCGGCGTTCTTTGTAAACGATCTGAGCGGTCAAGGCGAACCTGCGCCCCTGAGATCCCCCGAGTACCTGCGCCAAAACAAACCCGTCTACGGGCAGGCGGTTTCTTCGAAAGACATTCCGGAGAAGTCGAGCCCCCAGCGCTTCGGGTAGAGGCAGCGAAGCCATCAGAGTCGCGGCCACGGCAGTCCGAAAGCCGGACAGGTATGAATAAATGAGGACGTCACAGTCATTGAACTGACGGCCTATCTCGTTGAGCTCTGGAGTGGAGAACAAACTGAAACGCCCGATGCCGATAGGATTGCCCAAATCGACTGTGCGAGAGGCTGCCGACATTTTGGCACGACCCCACTCGCCCCTGTGAAAATAGCCGGGACTGCGAAGGCCTACCTGGCGGAGATACCAGACGCCGTCACGCAGAGCATTGGCGGACCACTCTCCACTGTCGCCAAAGTACACCGTCAAGGACTCGACGGTATCCATTTTGGTCCTCGCCTGCGCGTTGGCGTAGATAGGCACGAGTTCGCTTATACCGGGCATCCACCCAGCCGAAACAATGAACCTCAACCCCAGGTCAGCGATCTCTCGGCCATGAGGAAGCATGCGTTCCTTTACGAACGTCAAGCCGGCGACGTCAATGTAGTGAGACCGGCTTCGAAAGGCCGCTTGGGCAACGCGGTCCTGCAATAACATGACAGGTCCGGAACAATTGATAATAATCGAACACCGGCTGCAGAAGTCGTCTAACGAACGGGCATCGAGAACATCAAGGTACGCCGCCGACACTCTGCTGCCGAGTTTCGCCGCTGAAGCCGTCCCCTTAGCGAGATCGCGTCCACCGATGAGGATCTCACCATCGCAAGATTTTAAGAGCTCAGACACCACGGCGCTTCCGGTTGCGCCGTAGCCGCCGACAACTCCGAAAGCGATCGTTTTACTCATGGCTCAGCCCGAAGGAGCCAATCGGCGAGCGACGTAGAGTGTTGAGTTTCGTTTTCCATCGTGTCCAAGCACAGATCAACCGCCATGATAGCCCAGCGTAGAGAATTGTTGACCTGTGAGATCACTTTCGCTTTGTGCGCTCTTGTTCCTGGTGGCAAAGGGAGCTACAATTCTGCGGCTTGCAAAAGCCCGAAAGAGAGCGGCTAGTTCGTGTCGCAAGAACCAACAGGAGGAGAATCATGCATCTCATGCCACGCTTTCGCCTTGTCACTTCGGGCGCCGCGTTATCGCTAGCGCTGCTAGCATCAACGGCCCATGCCGCCGTCAACGCTTACATCAGAATCGAGGGCAACAAACAGGGGCCGTTTAAGGGCGAGGGAACGCGGAAAGGCAACAACCAGTGGATACCGGTTGTCGCGGTTTCACACGCGATCGAGTCGCCACGCGACGCCAACACCGGCTTGGCTACGGGGAAGAGGATGCACAAGCCGATCACTATCACCAAGGAAGTAGACGCAGCGTCTCCTCAATTCTTCCGGGCGTTGACCGACCACGAGGCGCTGCGGGAAGTGGTGATTGAGTTTGTCCACGCCGGCCCTCAAGGAAAAGAAGAGGTCTATCAGACGGTTACACTCACTGACGCTGTGGTCTCGTCCATCCACAAAGTCACGGGCGCGCACCCGGGAAGAAATACGCACGAACTTGAAGAAGTGTCGTTGGTTTTTCAAAAGATAGAAGTGAGTAACAAGGCGGGGAAGAAAACAGCCAGCGACGATTGGGAAGACACCAAATAAGACCTGGCGCAGAGATGCCGGCTTACTTCGCAGCAGTCGCCAGCCAAAAATGCGTTTCTGAGACAGTGCTTCCAGGCTCGGGTAGGAGGAAGCCGGCACAAAGGTATGTGCGGGCGGTTGCGCCCCGCCTTGCAAAGCCTTGAACAACCACAATGCAAGTACTCCGTCGAATACATCTTTTCACAACGCGCCGACGCGTCTCTGCAGTTCCCTCGCAATCTCCTCCGGGTCGGCCGTGGCTTCGAACCTGATCGGCTCGCCGATATGCACCTGGACCGTCCCCGGCTTCGCGTAATGTTTCTTGGCGATCCGAAGCGGGAACAGGCCGTCAATGCGCATAGGAATCACCGGCAGGTTCAGTTGTGTGGCCAACAATCCGATGCCGCTACGGAAAGGGCTCATCTCTCCGGTTTCCGTGCGCCGGCCTTCGGGGAAAATGAGCACGTTGTAACCTTTGTCGGCCAGCTCCCCGGCGAAGCGAAAACTCTCGCGATACTTGGCCCTTTGCGGCAGGGAGAAGACGTTGAAGAACGCGGTAATCAGCAGGTAGTTGAGCTGCGAGAGCCAGCGGCTCAGGAAAAATGACTCCTTGGGCGGATAGCGCATGTCGCGCAGCCTTTCGCCCTGCATGGCCGCGGCCAGGCGACGGCGCAGGCGGAAGGGAAGGGCCGCCATGATGAAGCCGATATCGATCTGGGCGATGTGATTGGAGACGATCAGCGCCGGTCCGCGAAAGCCGCTGACCTTCTCCCGTCCCACGATCCGGGGCCGGGCCATGATCATGATGTAAGGCAAGGTTACTGTCTGGTAAACAAGAGTACGCAGCCAGGTGACCGGCCAGCGCTGCGCCCAGCGCGCGTAAGGATAGTCCCGCTGCCTGGGCCTGGCCGCCGATTTGCGCAGCATCTCTTCAAGGTCGCCGACGGTCGCGGCCTGGGAGAATTCGCGGTCGCTCAACTCCACTTGGTACCGGTTCTCAATGGCCGACATCAATTCCACGCGGTCCAACGAGCTGAGGTTCAGATCGTCTTCCAGGCTGGCGCCGGCAAAATGAGCGGCTTGCCTGCGCGCTCCGTCGCGCGACGGCGTCTTGTGTCCGGCGACAGCGGAGATCAACTCCTCGAGCGCTCCCGATGAGGCTGCGGCGCTGCGAGCAGGCGTGGCCGCGGGCTGACTCCCGTTGAGGTGGGCCTGCGCGATCTGCCGGATCACATCCATCTTGGGCTTTTGCGTGGAGGTGCGCGGAAAATCGCTGTCGGGCCAGGCAAACCAGTTGCGGATTTTCTGGAAGTCCGCGAGCGATTGGTTGGCCTGCGCGATCACCGCGTCGGGAGAAGCCCCGTCGCGCAGCAGCAACACCGCGCAAGCTTCAGCATTGCCGCCGCGGGCCGCGGCAAAGACGACACAGTCACGCACCTCCGGCTGCTGACGCAAGGCCTGCTCCAGGTCTTCCGGATAGACCTTCAATCCCGCCGGCGTGACGATCACGTTTTTGCTGCGACCCTTGAAATAGAGATTGCCGTCCGCGTCCACGGCGCCGAGATCACCGGTGCGGAACCAGCCCTCTTCTCCCGACACCGGCTTCAGTCCTTTCCCCTGCCAGTATTGGCGAGCGACGTTGGCCCCGCGCACCAGGATTTCGCCGGTCCCGGGATCGAGTTTCATCTCGCGGCCAGGCAGGACTTTGCCAATTGACCTGCGTCCGACCTTGAAGGGATGGTTCAGGCTGATGAGCGAACTGGTTTCAGTCAGGCCGTAGCCCTGGACGATCGCGTATCCCAGTCGCTGCCAGAACTCTTCCGTCACCGAGTCCAGCGCCGCGCCGCCGCAGATAATGGCCCAGAATTTCCACCCCAGGTAACCATGTACTTTACGGAAGCGCCAGACCCGCTTTAAAAACTTTTCCTTCTCAGCGATGTCCCATCGCTTGCGGATGTCCGCGCCGAGGTCGGCCTCCACCTTGCTCTTGAAAGACTCCACCACGCGGGGCACAGTCACCAGCACGGAGATGCGCTCGCGCTGGATGGTGGCAATCACCTCGCTGGGCTTGAAGTCGTCCTGGAAACGCACCGTGCCGGCAAGCACCGGCGGAAGGAACATCCCCATGAACTGGCCAAAAACGTGGCTCAACGGCAGCATGTGCAAGAAACGCACGGGATGGAAGATGCGCTGGTACCTGCGATACTTGGGAATCTCGCGTTCGATGGGGTCAACGCTGGCCAGGATGTTGCCGTGAGTGAGCACCACGCCGCGGGGATCGGCGGTGGTGCCGGAGGTGAAGACAATCTGCGCGGTATCGTCGCGCGTAAGCGGCGCGGGCGGGTAAGGCGCGGCGGAGTGGTGGACCAGCGCGTCGCTGAGGTTCTCGATCTCCAGATAGGGGCGGCCGCCGGCCTGCGCCGCGAGGGACCTGGAACCGACGATCAGCCTGGCGTCCACGTCGGCAGCCACGCGCTGGGCGAAGCCCGGCGTGGCGATGCGGTCCATGGGAACGGCCACGGCCCCGCGCAGCATGCACCCGAAGAATGCCGCCACCCACTCGCCGCAGCTCTCACCCCACAGCATGACGCGGTCGCCCTTATTAATGTTGCGCGACTCCAGCTCGCGGGCGAAGCGAAAGGCCAGTTCGGCGGTCTGGCGATAGGTCCAGCGCAGAGTGCGCAGGCCGCGGCGGTGGACGAAGGCGGTCTCGTCACCCAGCGCGAAGTGAAGCTGCGCGAATTCGGCCAGCGTTTGCGGCATCTCTTGTTTAACATACCCATTCCGGGAAGCGGACGTAAAGCGGCAAAGAGCGGCAAGGGGATCTGGTGATCGGGTGATCTGATTGGGTCGTAGATCGTCCCATGCGCGATCATCCGCCCATCCGTCGATCGGCGCGCGGCCCACTGGTCCGGCTTTTCGCAGTGCAATTGCTACTCATGCCGCAAGGCGACGGTAGGATCAATGCGCAAGGCGCGACGCATGGGCGCCCAGGACGACAAGATTCCGAGCGCGGCAATCGTGATGACCGCCGTGGCCAGTATGCCAGGGTCGTTGGCCGCGGCCTGATAAACGATACTCGCCAGCAATCTTCCTGAAGCCAGCGCAAGCAGCAATCCGATGAAGGAGCCGGCCGCCAGGAGCTTCAACGTTCTTCCCAGGACAAGGCGGATCACGTGCGCGGGGCTGGCGCCGATCGCAACCCGAATTCCAATTTCGTGCGTTCGTCTGGCCACAGCGTAGGAAACCAGTCCATGGATGCCGGTCACGGCCAGTACAACTGCCAGCAGGCCGAAAGCGCTGAGGGCAACGGCCGCCGCCCGCATCGGCAAACGGGCAAGACCCAGCATCTGGGTCAGGCTCCCGGTGCCGAAGAGCGGCAGATGAGAATCCAGTTGCCCCAGGGCTTGCCGCATCTTCGCTACCATCTCCTGTTCTGGCAGGGAACTGTACACGCTCAGGGTTGTGGTGGTGTTGTACTGTTGCAGCATGGGCAGGAAAAGAGCCGGCCGGGCAGGCTCGGTGAGACTTTCATATTTTCCGTCCTCTACCATTCCCACAACTTCAATGAGCGACCCGCTGTAACCGATCCGGAAACGCTTGGCCACCGCGTTGTCAGAACGAAGAATCTGTTTCGCAAAGGCGAGGTTGACGATCGCTACTAGGGGAGCGTGGCGGTCGTCATGCCAGTTGAAGTCCCGGCCAGCCAACAAATCTATGCCAAGCGTTTTGAGGAAGCCGGGTGATATCTGGTAGTAGTTTGCCGACTTTAAATCCGACGCCCTGGAATTGGGTTGATCTTCGGCAGCGATGCCCGTGTTGCTCTGATCGATGCTCAGCGGAACCGAATTCGAATACGCCGCGCTCTGTACGCCCGGAAGCTGCTGCACGGCCTGCAGGGCCTGCTGTTGAAATTCTCGTCCTTTTTCTTCGCTGTATCCTGCCAGGCCCAGGTCAAAAGCCACGATGGCCACGCCCTCAGGCCGCATTCCCAGATGCGTGGTCAATGATTTCTGCAGACCTTTGAGAGATAACATGCACGCGGATACCAGCACAAAGCAAAGCGCCACCTGCCCCATCACCAGCAGATCGCGCACAGCCAGACGTTTGCCTCGCCACGATGGCTGCTCTCCTTTTAGTACCGCATTGGTGTCTGTGCCGGCCGCGTGACGCGCCGGCGCCAATCCAAACACCACGCCGGCCAGCAACGAAACCACGGAGGCAAAAACAAAGACCCTCCAGTCGGGAATGACGTCAACCTGGACGGGAAAATCCATGGGCGCCCGCCAGGCATTGAGCGCC
>DATDGY010000136.1:0-11081 GCA_036521855.1 Candidatus Angelobacter sp. | reverse complement strand
TCCCGCCATCGGCGCGCTGCTGCTCATGCTCATGCCGCGCAACGACCGCGCCCTGCGCTGGGTGGCGCTGATCGTCTCCCTGTTGACCTTCGCCTTCTCGTTACACCTTCCCCGGTTCTTCCATTACGGCAAATCGGGATTCCAGTTCGAGACCAACCACGCTTGGATCGGCCAGGCCATCCGCTATCACCTGGGCGCCGACGGCATCTCCATGTGGCTGGCGCTGCTGACCACGTTCCTGGTGCCGCTGAGCGTGCTGGTCTCCTGGAAGTCGATCCACGACCGCGTGAAGGAATTCTTTGTCCTGCTTCTGCTGCTGGAGACGGCGATGATCGGCGTCTTCCTCTCCCTGGACATGTTCCTCTTCTACGTTTTTTGGGAAGCCACGCTGATCCCCATGGCCTTGTTGATCGGCATGTTCGGGCACGAGCGCCGCGTCTATGCCGCCGTGAAGTTCTTCTTGTACACCATGGTGGCCTCGATGTTCATGCTCGCCGCCATCATTTGGCTGTACACGCAGACACGCAGCTTTGATTACTCGACCATACGCGCCTGGATCAGTTCCCCCGCGGCGCCCGACGCGAGCGTACTGCAATGGCTGTTCCTGGGCTTCTTCATTGCCTTTGCCGTGAAAGTACCGCTCTTCCCCCTTCATACCTGGCTGCCCGACGCGCACGTAGAAGCGCCAACTGCCGGCTCCGTGCTGCTGGCCGGCGTGCTGCTGAAGATGGGAACTTACGGCTTGCTTCGCTTCAACGTCGGCATGTTCCCAATCCAATCTGCGCACAACGCCGCGTGGATCAACGTGCTGGCCATCATCGGCATCATCTATGGCGCGCTGGTGGCGCTGGTGCAGCCGAATCTGAAGAAGCTGATCGCCTATTCTTCGGTCAGCCACCTGGGCTTTGTGGTGCTGGGTATCTTCACCTTCACGCAGATCGGCACCGATGGCGCGGTTTACCAGATGCTCAGCCACGGCGTCTCTACTGGCGCGCTGTTCATGCTGGCGGGAATGCTGTACGAACGCAAGCACACCTACGACTTCAAAGAATACGGCGGTCTGGCTGCCCCCATGCCTGTCTATGCCACGTTTTTCATGATCGTGGTGTTGTCGTCGGTCGGGCTGCCGCTGCTGAATGGCTTTGTGGGCGAGTTCCTGGTGCTCAGCGGCGCGTTCCAGGACAAGATGATCTATGGCATCTTGGGCGCCAGCGGCGTGATCTGGAGCGCCTGTTACCTGCTGTGGATGTACCAGAAGGTCTTCTACGGCCCCATCCAGCATGACGTGAACAAGACATTGCCCGACATTGATGCCCGTGAACAGATTTCCCTATGGCCAATAGCGGTGATGGCCGTGGTGATGGGCCTGCTGTCGCCCTACTGGATGAAGTCGATCGATCCGGCGGTTAGCGGAACTCTGCCCGGATCCTCGGCAGGGGCTAAAGCCCAGCTGAGAGCGAATCACGTTGGCACGACTGAAGCTCGTGCCCTGATACGAACCGCCGATGCAGGCACACCATCGGCGAACCAAGTGACAACGACCTCGCAAAATACAACGGCAGGCGGACAGAAATAACGATGATCCCAACCATCACAGCCGCTGACTATATCCGCATTCTGCCGGAGCTGGTGCTGACCGCGTTCGGCATCGTCGTCATGATGGTGGACCCGCTGCTCAAGCCGAGTGACAAGCGCAAGGGGCTCGGCTTGTTGTCCCTGGCGGGAACCATTGTGGCCATCGCAGCCGCATTTTGCCAGATGGCCTGGCTGGCCCGCGACCGGAGCTTCAGCGCGCCGGGCTGGTTCGGCATGGTCCGGGTGGACAGCTTCAGCATCTTCTTCCACATTCTGATTCCCGCCATCTCCGGGGTGTGCATCCTGGCTTCGCTCGAATACCTGGACGCGCAGGGCATCCGCAGCGGCGAATATTACGCGCTGATCCTGTTCGGTACGGTGGGCATGGTGCTGATGTCGTCCGCGGTGGAGCTGGTGCTGATCTTCATTGCGCTCGAAATCTCTTCCATCTCCACCTACATCCTGGCCGGATACCGGCGGCGCACCGCGGCCAGCACCGAGTCGTCGCTCAAATACTTCCTGCTGGGATCGTTCGCCACGGCATTCTTCCTCTACGGCGTGGCCCTGATGTTCGGGGCCACCGGCTCAACCGACCTCTTGAAGATCCAGGAGGCTCTGGGCGAACCCGGCCTGCTGGCATATACAGCGATAGCCCTCATGATCGTGGGGCTGGGCTTTAAGGTGGCCGCGGCTCCGTTTCATGTCTGGACGCCCGACGTGTATGAAGGCGCGCCGGCGCCGGTGGTGGCGCTGATGTCCACCGGCCCCAAGGCGGCAGCGTTTGCCGTACTTTTGCGCGTATTGTTTGCCGTCCCGGGAATCGATTGGTTCTGGCTGATCTGGGTGTGCGCAGCGGTTTCCATGACCCTGGGCAACTTCGGAGCCTTGGTGCAGAACAACGTCAAGCGCCTGCTGGCGTATTCTTCCATCGCCCACGCCGGATACATCCTGGTGGCCTTTGCCGCCGGCAACGACGTCGGGATCTCGGCGGTCATCTTCTACACCGCGGCCTATGCGGCCATGAACGTGGGCGCCTTCGCAGTGGTCAGCCATTTTGCTTCGACCGGCGAACGCTACACTTCGCTGGATGACTATGCGGGATTGGGCAAACGCGCCCCTCTGCTCGCCTTCACCCTGACGATCTTCTTGCTCTCGCTGATCGGCATACCGGCGACCGCCGGCTTTCTCGCGAAGTATTACGTGTTCACCTCGTCGCTGACCGGTCACGGCACACACGATACCGCGCTGGTGTGGCTGACCGTGATCGGCCTGGTCAACAGCGGTGTGGCTTCTTACTACTACTTGCGGCTGATCGTGGCGATGTACATGCGTGAGCCCACCGTCGAGGAAGCTCCGCCTCAGGCCTCGTTTTCCATGCGGCTGGCACTCTTGATCGCTGCGATTGCCACGATCTATCTTGGAGTCGCGCCCGGCAAGGCGCTGAACTATGCCAACCTGGGAGCGCTTGAGTTGCGTCCCAAGGTCCATTCCGGCGGGACGATCCGAATAGAAATTCGTGACACGATACTGCCGGCTGCTGGAGCCTCCGTCCCGGCGAAGAAGTAGGGTCACGTGGCGCAAGAGTAACCGAGACGGCAACCCCTGGAGCAATTCTAGAAATGCGTTAGCCCGCACCTTCATCTCGGTGGCTGAAGCCGGTTGCGGAAAAAGACTCTCAAGGGTACGCGACAGTCGTAGCTTCAGCCGCCCGGAGAATGTTGTTTATGTGTATGCTGGCGGCCCGGCAATGGCCCAGCGCCGGAGGCGCGAAACGAGTTAGCCCTGGGTGGTGTGGCAAATGCCCCGAGCCCCAGAGGGGCGACACTGACAGGATTTGAGAGCCTCGAAGATGGTTTTTGCGCGTGCATGTTCTTGTGCCGCCCGTACGGGGCTGGGTCTTTCTTGTTGGCCCACCCAGGCCTCACGGCCTGGGCTACCTCATGCCGCCCCTGCGGGGCTGGTGCTTCGTTGATCCCGACAGCTCGATGTTTAGCTGTGCTTTTGGCGGCACGGCTAGCCGCGCCGTAAGGCGTCTAGAATCGGGCTTTAGAGAACTCCCTGAGAGCTGGATAATTGCAAAGCGCAGTCTTCGGGCACCCGTTCGCGCCGCGTGTTTGGCGCGGCCCAGCGCAGGTTGTCGGTCAATGCCCGGCCTGAACCATTTCCAGGCTCGGGCCATCCACCACGGCCAAGTCTCCTTGCGGTGACAACGCGTAATACACTCGCTCCCGGTGAACGGGTACACTGAATAGCCGGGAACGCCGATCGAGGTCATAGACCTCAATGTGGTCGGCCCGCGTGCTTAGGTCCCAGCCGCTGTGAGGGATGTCGCTTCCCACGCGGTAATGATCACACGCTGCGGCCAGATAGGAGCCGCTGGCGGCAACGGATCGGAAGACATAACGTCCGTCGCTACGCGAGAACAGGCGCTTCCCGGACGTAGAGAGCACGGTAAAGGCTTCGCATCCGTAGAGCACGACGCGTTGTCCGTCGATGGCGCTCAGCGAGTACGGACACGAACTCTTGGCGAGATCGAATTCCGCCCGGATCGGCGACCAGTGGCCATTGAAATCGAGCGTCCCCAGTTGGCCGTCGCTATAGGAATGGGCGGGGTTGCTGCTCAGCAGCACCTTGTCGGCGGGCGCCCAGAAAGGCAGTGTGTGGGAGAGCGTGAAGGTCTTTTCGGGCTTTAAGGTTTCGGAGTTGAGGATCTCAACCTCGACTTTGGCTTCGCCGTCGTGGAGGACGGTGTTGTCGCTGAGCACCTCCGCCTCGCCCAGTACTTCCTCGTGCAGCAGGACCACTTCGGCCCCGGATGGGGAAACCCGCACTTGCCAGCTCTCGACTCGTCCGGATTTCTTCAAGGGAAGCTCGCGTGAGGCCACCGGCGCGAAGTCCGCGGAGTAAAGATACAGCGCGCTTCCAGTGCGGGCCAAAAAACCGCCGCCGCGCGTGGCTATGACGCTGGAAACCGCCCCGTTGGTCGGCAGGTTAAGCGATTTGATTAAATGGCCGTCCTGGACGCTGAGCACCTTGATGTTCAAAACAAAATTGCCTGCTCCGCCACTTGCGTCTCGGGGCGCCAGCCTCACCTGCTCCTGGGTTCGGTTCACCTGATAGGCCAGCACCCGGTCGGGGGTGAGAAAAAGTACGCCCTGCTGGATCATCCAGAACGCGCTGATCTCGCGGTCGAAGCTCTGCAGGCCGTGGCTCTGCTCCAGGTTGATCTTCCAGCGGGATGAACTCGACGCGCCCGGGAGAGGGCCGCTGGTGAGTATGAGTAAGACGATAGGCAACCAGCGCATCATCGGACAAATTGCTCCTTCTTCGGCACCGCTTGCCGCAGGAGGTCACCACAATTCTGATGCGCCATTTTGGACCTTGGGACAAAGATAAGCCAAAGGCACCGAAAAAAGAAAAAGCCCGGCCTGTAGCGGCCGGGCCCTTCTGCTCGGTGACCCCTAGAGCTTGCCTGTGATCCTGACCGCCATTACCAGGGCGTAAAGCACCAGAGACTCGATGAGCGCCAAGCCCAGCAACAGAAAGATGAAGATTCCCGGGCGCGCGCCAGGATTGCGGGCCAAGGCTTCTACTGCGGAAGCCGTTGCTCTGCCCTGTCCGATTCCGCACAAACCCGCGGCAATTCCCAGGCCAAGACCGGCGCCGATTGCCAGCGACCAGTAACCTTGCGCTGGGACCGACGGGGTTGCAGGGGCCTGGGCGTATACGGGCATGGCCACGCACATCATGATCGCAGCCAGAAAAACCAAAACCATTGTTTTGCGCATTTCTTCCTCCTATGAAATTGCTTGCAGTGGGTGGTTGACAGACGTCCTGGGGGACGGTGCCCTCACGCTGCGAAGCGAAACTATGTGATCAGTGCTCATGTGCCACCGCTCCTTGCAAATAAATCGTGGTGAGGAGCGTAAAAATGTAGGCTTGCAAAATTGCAACGAACAGGTGCAGGAGTATGAAGATGACCGGAATGCCCACCGGAACAAGGCCAAAGAAGGCGTTAGTTACGGCGTCGCCGGCAAACATGTTGGCGTAGAGACGCACGCTGAGCGACATCACCCGAGCCAGGTGGCTGAGGATCTCGAGGGGAAATAGAAGCCATGCCAGGTACCAGACCGGCCCGGCGAAGTGCTTGAGGTATCCGAGCACCCCCTGCGTTCTGATGCCGTAAAAGTTGTAATACACAAACGCGACCAAGGCGCAGCCCAGCGTTATCTGGATGGCTCCGGTCGGCGAATCAAACCCGGGCACCAAGCCGATCACGTTGCCGATTAGAACGAACAAAAACAGGGCGGTCAAGAACGGAGTAAATTTCTCGCTGTGGGGCCCGATGATTTCTTCGCTCTGCTTGGTGATGAAGTCGTTCACCATCTCCGCCAGATGCTGAAGCCCGCCGGGTTTCGTCACCGATAAGCGCGACCGTATCAGCACGAAGATGAAAATGAGGATGGCGATGACCAGAATTTCCATGGCCACGTGGTTGGGGATCGGCGCTTCGGGATGGTCGGGGTGAAAAACCGGAGGCAATGCCTGTAGTATCGCGTTCACGGGCTTGGCGAACGCGCGGTTCAGAAGCTCAGTGAACCACAGTTGTCCTTCCATTGTTCTGGGCTAGTTCCTGGAGATTAGATTCCGAAAGGTCCTGCAGGTTTCGTACAAAGCTTCCATCAGGATTGCCCCCACCGGCACCGACAGACCCGCAAAGAAGCCGTAGAAACTATTGGTAGTACTTTTCAATATAACATACGCTGCGACGGCGATCAAAATGTAGCGGAGGAGAAACCGTATCACGATTCCCCATACAGCCGACGCCTTCCCCGGCGCAGGAAGCCGGCGGCCCATCGCCTCTATTGTGCGTTTGAGCCAGTGGAAATTCACCACCGCAATAAGGCTCCCCACCAGAAAGGCCAGGGCGATAGCGGCGTTGTATGTCACCCAAGCGGCGGCTGTTCCGGCGATACCCAGAACAACCATGATGCCCACCAGGCGTTGGTATACGCCGGCGAAGAAGGCCTCTTCGGCTTCGACCCCAGCCGGGCTGCCTGGATCGGGAGATTGCACTACTTGAAATCCTCTGAGAGCGCCACCCGAATGAAATAGACGAATCCGGAGACGGTTCCCAGTATCAAACCGGCCAAAGGGAGCCAGTCCCAGTGGAGCCAGCGCTTGAACAGCTCGCCCAGAAGCCAGCCGACGACCGTGGCCGCGGGCAGGGTCATGCCCAATTGAATGTACTTTTCCGCCCCCACCCAAACACCTTTCGGACTGCGCTGCTCAGGCATAGGCTTCATTCTCCGGCGCGCCGCTTATGGATGCAAGCCGTTCGCTATAATCAAAGGTTCGCTGTGCGGCCATGGGAAACACTGCTCTCCAGCAACGTCCGGCTTCTCCGCCCGCCCGCTTGGGCGTTTACAACGGCGTGGAAACCACGCTCGACTACGGCGATCCTGCCGGTGAACTGGCGACGTTGCGTTCCCAGTGCGGCGTTTTTGAGTTGAGCTGGCGCACCAAGATCACCGTCGCCGGCAAGGACCGCGTGCGCTGGCTGCACAACATGGTCACCAACAACGTCCGCGACCTGGCCCTGAACCGCGGCGCCTACAACTTTGTGCTCAACGCGCAGGGACGCATCCTGGGCGACATCTACGTGTACAACCGGGCCGAGTCCCTTCTGCTCGACACCGACCGTGCCCAGGCAGAGCCCCTGCTGGCCGCCATGAAGCGATTTATCATCATGGACAAGGTGGAGATGAGCCTGGCGGGCGAGATCGGTTCCCTCGGGCTGTGCGGTCCCCGGTCGGGCGATGCCCTGGCGGCAGCCGGGCTCGATGCCACGGGCTTGGAGCCGTTGGAGATTCGCCAGCAAAAGCTGGGTGATCTGAATATCTCGCTGGTGCGCGGCCCGCAGAATAAGCCGGGCTGGTATGAGCTTTGGACGGACAACGTCTCAGCTACGCCGGTTGTCCGGGAAAGGCTGGCCGCTGCGGGAGCGATACCGGTAGGGGCGGAAGCGCTGGAGTTGTGGCGTGTCCTGCACGGGATTCCGCACTACGGACAGGACATACGTGACCGCGACCTTCCCCAGGAAACCGGACAGCCGCAGGCGCTGTCCTTTACCAAGGGCTGCTATATCGGACAGGAGATTGTCGAGCGCATTCGCTCGCGGGGCCAGGTACATCGAAAGTTTACCGGCTTTGAGTTTTTGGGCGATCCGCCGCCGCTGGGAAAATACGATTCTGGGGGGCGCACGGTGGCGGAGATCACCAGTCTGGCAAACATCCCCGCCGCTGAGGGCGAAAAGAAGCTTGGACTGGGCTATATTCGTCGCGAGGCGGCTGAAGCCGGACCGGAAGTAGATCTGGGCGGTCACAAGGCGAGAATCGTGGAGCTGCCGTTCGCAATCTGAGAGGTTGAGGAAGTATGGCTGAGAAAAAACAGGATTTCGTTGTAAGCGACCGCCGCCGCTTTGCGCCGGAAGGTGAACGGCGCACAGATGTCTCCGTGAACGAGGAAGAAAAAGCAGCCGAGGCCGCGCCGGCTGCGGTCCAAGCAGCGCCGCCGGCGCCTCCTGTGCCGCAGGCAACCGTGCCGGTTGCGCCCGAGCCCGCGGCGCCGCCGCAGGAAGCAAAAAACGGGGCGGATGCGGAGATGCCTCCGCCGCCTACGGCCGCCGAGCAAAAAGCGCAATCCGAGGCGTACCAGGATTCGGGGAACAAGCTGGACGAGATATTCAAGTCCGGAGGCCGGAGCGAGAGGCTTCCCGAGATGACCTTTGAGCGGCTGGTCGAATCCTTTTACATGACCGCGCTGCTGCAGATGGGCGCTATCCGCCAGGAAGGCGAGTCGCCCGCGGTGGACATCATCGGCGCGCGACAGACGATCGACTCGATTACCCTCCTCCAGGAAAAGACCAAGGGGAACCTCACCGACCGCGAGCAGACGCTATTGCAGAATGTGCTCTTCGAATTGCGCATGGCGTGGATAGAGATCACCAACGCCCTGGCTTCAGCCAAGCCTCCGGGGGGCACGCCGCCCGGCAAGAAATGAATGCTACGCTCACGGTGCTCGGGAGCGGCACGTCGATGGGCGTACCCACCATCGGGTGTTCGTGCCGAGTGTGCCATTCCAGCGATCCGCACGATCGCCGCACCCGGCCTTCGGTGATGCTCGAGTACGCACAGCGTTGCGTCCTCATTGACACCACGCCCGACTTTCGCGAGCAGGCGATTCGCGAAAAGATTACCCGGCTGGACGCGGTGATCTACACGCATGCCCACGCCGACCACATTCTGGGCCTGGATGACGTGCGCCCGCTCAGCTTCCGCAGCCCGGAGAAGATTCCGCTGTATGCGCACGACAGTACTGCCGAGGCCCTGCAAAGCATCTTTCACTACATCTTTGACGCCAACTATAAGTATGGCGGGATCGCCCGCGTGGAGATCAAGCGCATCAACGGATCCCTGGATCTGTTCGGCGCGCGCTTCGAGCCAGTGAGCGTTTTGCACGGCGATGCGACCATCTACGGCTTCCGTTTCGGCGCCGCTGCCTATCTTACGGACTTCAGCGAGATTCCGCCGGACTCAATGGAACGGCTGCGCGGCCTTGATATCCTGTTTCTTGACGCGTTGCGCCATCGGCCTCATCCCACGCACTCTAGCGTCGCCAATTCGTTGCGCCTCGTAGATGAACTTAAGCCCAAGCGCGCTTTCTTCACGCACATCTCTCACGATCTGCCTCATGAAGAAACCAACCAGTCGTTTCCCGATCACGTCCGCCTGGCGCACGACGGCCTCAAGCTGGAGTTTGCCATCGCATGAGGACTTTCCGATCACTCGAGGAAGTTCCCGGCGACTTCGGGGCCACGGTTGTGACCGTCGGAAACTTTGACGGCGTCCATTGCGGCCACCAGGAGGTTTTGCGCGAAGTGGTCCGCCGCGCGCGCGAAACCGGAAGCCAGGCTGTGGCCGTGACCTTTGAGCCGCATCCCCTGCGCGTCTTGCGGCCTGACATCGCGACCAAGCTGATTACCCCCCAGCACCAGAAAGAAGCCCTGCTGGCCCAAACCGGCCTGGACGCGCTGCTGGTGATTCCCTTCACGCCTGGTTTCTCGATGACCACGCCGGCCGAGTTTGCCCGCGATGTTCTCGCCGGTAGGCTGCGCGCGACAGAAGTCCACGAGGGCGAAAATTTTCACTTTGGACACAAGGCCCAAGGTACGACGGTCCGCCTGGCCGAACTGGGCAACGAGTATGGCTTTGCCGTCAAGTCTTACCCGGTCATGATGCTGCGCGGCAGCCCGGTTTCCAGCAGCCATATCCGCGAACTGCTGCGTGCAGGCAAGGTCAGCCGCGCTCGCCACCTCTTGGGCCGCGTCTTCAGCATTATTGGCGGCGCGGAGCCCGGTCGCGGCTACGGCCATAAGTACACCGTCCCCACCATCAACCTCCGCCGCTACGATGAGCTTGTGCCCGGCAACGGCGTCTATCTGACGCGCACGCGAGTGGACCAGGAGACGTTCAATTCCGTCACCAACGTTGGCAATCGCCCTACCTTTGGCGAGCATTCCTTCGCCATCGAGACCCATCTGCTGGACTTTCATCCTATTGATGTGACCTCGCAGACCGAGGTCGAGATTTCCTTCCTGCAGTGGCGGCGTCTGGAAATCAAGTTTCCGTCGGTGGAAGCACTGAAAAAGCAGATTGGAGAAGATCTGCGAAGAGCGCAGAGGTATTTTCGGCTGCTCTAACATCCCGAGCAGAGCGAGGGAGCCCTATTACCTACAGGAGCTCTAGCGACAAAGAATTATCCGCGTTCATCAGCGTTGATCCGCGGTAGGATCTTGGTTCGCGCTCGCCTTTAGGGGTTATCGTAAGCATAGGGATCCCTCGCTTGCACTCGGGATGTTAGGAGAAAGCTGCTACAATCGCCCGCCAATGGCCACCACCGCATTCAGCCTCTCCCAAGTCACCTCCGCACAAAAGCGCACGCTGATCGCCGCCGCGCTCGGTTGGGGCCTGGACGGATTCGATGTCCTGCTGTACAGCAACGTCCTGGTCCACGTGATGCCTTCGCTCGGCATTCACCCCGGTGACATCCATTACAAGGCGCTTTCCGGGCTGCCCAACACTTTCATGCTCCTGGCTTCCGGCATTGGCGGAGTATTGTTCGGCTTTATTGCCGATCGCGTGGGCCGAACCAAAGCGCTCATGCTCAGCATTCTCACCTATTCGATATGCTCCCTGGGCTCTGGACTTTCCACATCGCTCATCGTTCTTATCTGCTTCCGTTTTGTGCTGGGCCTGGGTATGGGAGGCGAGTGGAACACTGGGGCCACGCTGGTGGCGGAGACCTGGCCCACCCACCTGCGCGCCCGTGCCATCGCCATTGTGCAAAGCGCCTGGGCCTGGGGCCTGGCTGCGGCTGCGCTCGTGGCCTGGATCGTTCTTGACCTGCTGCGCCAAAATTGGCGCATGGTCTTTTTTGCCGGCGTC
>DATDGY010000135.1:0-12405 GCA_036521855.1 Candidatus Angelobacter sp. | reverse complement strand
GGACGATCGGAGAACACTTAGGCGGACAATCGCCCAGCAGTGTGGCCGTCGACCTCCACCGCCCGGCGCAAGTGTACTGTGGAACTGCGCGTGCCGGTCTCTTCCGAAGCCGCGACAGCGGCCGGAATTGGGAACCAGTCGGACCGGGCATCGACCACCCGATGATCACCGCGGTTGATGTGGGTCACGCGGAACAAGCTGCCGGGGTCGGTGTCGTCTATGCCGGCACCGAACCAAGTGCGGTGTTTCGCTCCGACACTGGCGGCGACAGCTGGGTGGACCTCGCCGGCTTGCGCGCGCTCCCTTCAGCTGACACCTGGAGTTTTCCCCCACGGCCCCACACGCATCATGTTCGGTGGATCGAAGCCGACGTGAGCGTCGCGGATCGCGTGTTCGTCGCGATCGAGGCTGGCGCGCTCGTGCGCACGTTCGACGGCGGGCGGACCTGGCGTGATCGCGTTCGCGGCGGTCCGTATGACACGCACACGGCTGTGACGCACCGGCTTGCACCCGGGCGGATCTACTCGGCCGCAGGCGACGGGTACTTTGAAAGCACCGATGCTGGGGACTCGTGGAGATCGCCCGAGGATGGATTGAAGCACCTCTACCTCGTGGGCGTTGCCGTGGATCCGGCGGATCCAAATACTGTGATCGTGTCCGCAACTGACGGCCCGAATTCGCCTATTGGCCGCCGCGAGCCGAGGCATACGTCTACCGGAAGACTGGGCTCAAGCGATGGGAGCAGGCAATGAGCGGCCTGCTGGAGGCGAAGGGCACGACGGTGAGCCGGTTCGCCACTCACGCTGGCGAACCAGGAGACTCTACGCCGGCAACAACCGCGGCCTCTTGACGTTCGATGTCAACGTCCGCGGCACCCTGTTCACGGTGCAAAAGGCGTTGCCGTTGATGCGGGATGGTGGATCGATCATCATGACCGGCTCCATCGCCGGCGTGAAAGGCTTTCCGGGGATGAGCGTTTACAATGCGAGCAAAGCCGCTGTGCGCTCTTTCGCCCGCACCTGGACCAACGATCTGAAAGACCGGAAAATTCGCGTGAATGTCATCAGCCCCGGCTCGATCGATACCGGCGTGTTCGTCGGCATTCCGAAAGAAGTCAAGGATCAGTTCATTTCCCTGATCCCGATGGGTCGCATCGGCGAGTCTGAAGAAATCGCCACGGCCGCGCTCTTTCTTGCGTCCTCCAGCTTCGTCACCGGCATCGAACTATTTGTCGATGGTGGGACGGTACAAATTTAACGAGTCAACGTGAGACGGATCCGAAGGCACAGCAGAGGAGTGTGGAATGCATGACAAATCCAAAGCCCTGAAGCAGCCCGCTTCAGCGCTCCCACCCGACGATCCGAAACGCAAACTTGCGACGGCACAGCCGGACCTTGATGGAAAATCTCCTCATATCGGGGTAGTCGGAGATACTTACACGATTCTCGTCAGGGGAAAAGACACAGCAGACCGGTTCTGCCTGATTGACATGCACGTGCCTCCCGGTGGCGGGCCGCCTCCTCACCGTCACGACTTCGAGGAGACTTTCACCATGCTTGAGGGAGAACTGGAGGTCACGTTTCGAGGATCGAAGCGAATCGTGCAAGCGGGTGAAACCATCAACGTTCCGGCAAACGCGCCGCACCAATTTCGCAATTCATCCTCGGAGCCGGTGCGAATGCTTTGCATCTGTTCGCCGGCTGGGCAGGAGGAATTCTTCCTGCAGGTCGGCGTACCGGTTGCAACCCGTACAACGCCTCCGCCCAAGCTCGATGACGCTGCACAAACAGAGTTCAAGGCCAAGGCCGCGGCGCTTGCTCCCAAGTATCGAACGGAGCTCCTCGAACGCGCATGAACGCTGGGCCGCAACCAGACTTATGGGAGAATGCTGCGCTTTGCTCCCGAGTCGTCGGCTACATGAACACGCCTCTTCAGGTGCAGCGTTCCAGGTATTTACGACTCCGTCCTGAGACGCTATCCTTGGAATCTGCCTCGCCGGCAATTGCCATCGCTGGCGCGTTATGCCTTTCTCCGGGACTCAGATCGTGTGATTAAATCAACTTACAGGTCCATACCGGTAAGCTCCTGTGCCCATTACGACTGATCACCCAGCGTCGAGTCTCTGGCGACCGTTGCGGACGCCCACCTTCCGCAACCTTCTGATTGCCGACATCGCTTCTGACGTTGGGACGTTCATGCAGACCGTAGGCGCGGCGTGGCTCATGGTATCGCTCAACGCTGGGCCGATGTACGTAGCACTCACTCAGACAGCATCGGCCCTGCCATTCTTCTTGTTTGCGCTGCCGGCTGGTGCTATCGGCGACATCGTCGACCGGCGCAAGTTGATCCTGTTTACGGAAACATGGATGTTCCTGGTGGCGCTCGTGCTGGCGGGAATGACTCTGTCGGGGTTGATGTCTCCGGTGCTTCTCCTGATTCTGACCTTTGCATTGTCGGCCGGGGATGCATTCGAAAGCCCCACATGGCGCGCGATCCTTCCTGAGTTGGTCACGAAGCAGGATCTGGCAGCAGCGGCGGCACTCAACGGCATCGAGTTTAACTTTGCCCGCGCCATCGGGCCGGCGCTGGCCGGCATCCTCATTGCGGCGGCCGGAGTTGGCACGGCATTCCTGGTCAACGCCGCATCTTTTCTGGCGGTTATTGTTGTCATCGCCCGCTGGAAGCGCCCGGCTCGCAAGCGGACAACGCCTCCTGAGACGCTGACCGGCGCCCTGATTGCAGGGGTGCGATACGTTCGCCACTCGCCGGCGACTCGTTCCGTCATCTTTCGCTCCGGCTTCGTCATGTTCTTTGCCAGCGGCTTTTTGGCCTTGCTCCCCTCGGTCGCTCACAGTGTCAAAGACAGCCCAGTGGTTTATGGGCTGCTGTTGGGATGCTTCGGCCTGGGGGCAGTGCTCGGCGCCTTGTTGCTGCGGCCAGTGCGAGGCCGCTGGTCGACTGAAACGGTGGTCTCTGGGGGCATTGTAACCTTTGGTTTGGCGGCAATCGCCACGGGAACCCTGCACGTGCTGCCCGCTCTAGCTGCGGTCATGCTCATCGGAGGCTCGGCCTGGATCCTCTTCGTCTCCTTGTTCAATGTGCTGGTTCTGAGCCTCACCCCCGACTGGGTGCGCGCCCGCGTCCTTGCCGTCTCATTGCTGGTTTTTCAAGGCGGAGTTGCTGCTGGGAGCGCCGCTTGGGGCGCTTTGGCCGGACGGATTGGCATTCGCAGTACCCTGCTGTGGATTGGTCTAGGCACGATTGCGACGGCTGCTCTAGGGTTGTTTCGAAGCCTTCCTAAGCTGAATATCGATGTCACGCCCTGGATCCATTGGCCAATGCCAAGAATTATCAGCGCCGCCGAGGCAGGGGCCGAGGATAGTGGTCCAGTCCTGGTAACGGTGGAGTACGACGTAGCGCCCGAACAGGCCTCTGATTTTCTCGCTGCCATTCACAGCTATGGACGCATTCGACGCCGCGACGGCGCATCCCGGTGGGGAGTTTTTAAGGACCTCGAGACTCCCAGCCGCTATGTTGAAACCTTCATTGTGCACTCCTGGGCGGAACACCTGCGTCAACACGAGCGTGCAACCCAGGCGGACCGTGAGCTCGAAGAACGAGTGCGCAAGTACGCGCGCGGTGACCCAAAGGTACGGCATCTTCTCTCGGCGGAGTGAGACTGCAGTTCACCTCTGGACAACTCTCCGGAAACTGTCACCATCCACCCAGTTGTTGGCCGTACTGAATCTCGGCGGGCGTCCGTCTAAGGAAACGCTCAAGCTCAATGAATTCACCAACGGAAAGCTCTGACGGGACCGCCGCAACGCCTACCTCGGCCGGGCAGCCGTGGCGGCCTAGAGCCAACCCCTGGCTGATCGCGGTCGTAGTCGCGATGGCTGCCTTCATGGAGTTTCTCGACACCAGCATCGCCAACGTTGCGCTGCCCTACATGGCAGGCAGCCTGGGGGCGAGCAACGACGAGAGCACCTGGATCCTTACTTCCTATCTGGCCTCGAATGCCATCGTGTTGCCCCTTGCGGGATGGTTTGCCGGGTTTTTCGGGCGCAAGCGATTCTTCTTGATCTGCCTCGCGATCTTTACTCTGAGTTCGCTTTTGTGCGGAATCGCTCCGAATCTCGGCGCGATCATTATCTTTCGAACCCTGCAAGGCGCCGGCGGAGGTGGCCTGCAGCCCATGGCGCAGGCCATCCTGGCCGACACTTTTCCTCCGCAACAGCGCGGCCTCGCATTCGCAGTTTTTGGGGTTACGGCCGTGTTTGCGCCTACGATTGGGCCTACCCTGGGCGGGTGGATTACCGACAACTACTCCTGGCGCTGGATCTTTTTCATTAACCTGCCGGTAGGAATCCTGGCGTTGTTCCTCATCTACCGCCTGATCGAGGACCCGCCCTGGGCGAAGCGCGCTGCCGGCGCCGGCGTGAAATTTGATTACCTAGGCATCGGCCTGCTCGCTCTCGGCATAGCCTCGCTGCAGATCATGCTCGATAAAGGCCAGGAAGATGATTGGTTCGGATCACGATTCATTTTGACACTCGCTATCGTCGCCGGGGTATGCCTGGTTTCGCTCGTGGTTTGGGAATGGTTTAACAAAGCACCGATTGTCGACGTGCGTCTTTTCAAGAACTTCAACTTTCTCAGCTCGAACGCAATGATGTTCGTTCTCGGGATACTACTGTTCGCCGCTCTGGTCATGATGCCGCAATACCTGCAGACGCTCGTGGGCTACACATCCACGCTGGCGGGGCTGGTGCTCTCGGGCGGTGGTGTCTTGCTGCTGGTGCTGATGCCGGTCGTGGGGATCTTGATAAGCAAGATTCAGGCCCGTTACCTTATCGCGTTTGGCTGGTTGTCGCTTTCCCTGGCTATGTTCTACTCGACCAAACAGCTGGATCTGCAGATCAGCTTCCGAACCGCCAGCCTGGTGCGCGTGGCCCAGGTCGTAGGTTTGGGGTTCCTCTTCGTTCCCATCACGACGGTGTCATATATCGGAATGCCCACCGACAAAAGCAACAGCATTGCTGGACTGCTGAACTTCATGCGTAACATCGGAAGCAGCATCGGAACATCGATCGTCACCACTCTCATCGCCCGGCGGTCGCAGGTCCACCAAGCTTACCTCGTAGCGCACGTTACGCCTGGGAGTCCGACTCTTAATCAGGCTGTTGCCGGCCTGGCCGGTCAATTGACCGTAGCGGGGCTGGATAGCAACCTTGCTCAACGCCAGGCCGTCGGACGAATCTATCGGGCAACCATTGCCCAGGCGACCACCCTCGCTTATATCGATACGTTCTTCGTTCTGGCCGTGTGCGCGGGGATCATGTTCCTGCTGTCTTTTGCGCTGAAGAAAAACGACCCCGGCTCGGGTGGCGAGGTGGCAGTGGGATGAGGCATGCAACGTGATCCGAATCATCACCATCGATCGCGAATACGGCAGTGGAGGCGGGGTGATCGCGGAGCAACTGGCGGCGCGCCTCGGCTGGAAAGTCTGGGACCAGCGGCTGACCGATGAGATCGCCCGCCGCTTGGACTGCGAACGGCGCGCGGTGGAAGAACGTGAAGAGCGAAAGGACCCTGCCTACTACCGCCTCTTCAAGGCTTTTTTGCGCGGCAGCTTTGAGGGAACCGTGAACGCCCCGCGGCTGAAGCTGGTGGACGCCGATTGCATCCGCGATACCGCGCAGGCGATCGTGAAGGAATTAGCGGAGGCCGGCGACTGTGTCATCGTGGGACGCGGCGGCGCTTACTATCTCGGCGATCGCAGCGATGCTTTCCACGTCTTCATCTACGGGCTCTTCGACGACAAGGTGCGCCGTCTGCGCGCGACCGGCAAATCGGAAAAGGAAGCCGTGACTCTTGTGGAACAGGTGGACGTGGACCGCGCGTCGTTCATTCAGCGGTACTTCGACGTCGCGTGGCCGGAGAGGCAGCGATACCACCTGATGATCAACTCCAGCATGGGCGAGGAATTGGCGGCGGAGGCCATCCTCGATGCGGTTGCCCGGATGGCCAAGCCACGGACGTGATCAATGATCTCGCGAAGGGAGGAGGGATTCGCAATGCAGAGTAACAGACGGCTGAGAGACAACGGGGCCCGACTCTCCGTCCTCCTGAGTCTCCTCCTTGTCGCTTCGCCGCACGGCGCCGGGCAGACCACACCTGCCGGCGCAGGCGGGTCGAGCCAATATGGGACCGGCACGGGATCATCAAGCGCGTCCGCTGGCCAGGCTACAGCAAGCGGACCGAGCCAGTACGGGACAGCGCCCGGCACAGGATCGCAAAGCCCCTTTCAAGGCAGCGTGCCCACCGGACAGCCCACGGGAACCACGCTGGCGCTCTCGATCAAGGAAGCATTCGACCGCGCCCTGAGATACAACCTGGGAGCAATTGAAAGCACCCAGAACACTCGCTCGGCCCGCGCCGAGCGCCTGCGCAATTTGAGCGCCCTGCTGCCCAACCTCTACGGGCAACTCAGCGGGAGCGTCCAGCAGATCAATCTGCAAGCCGAAGGATTGAGGCTGAGCACCATTCCCGGCCTCAGAATCCCCACTATTATTGGTCCATTCACGGTGGCGGATATCCGCGGCTATCTGTCCCAGCGAGTTTTCAACTGGTCTGACATCAAGAACTGGAAGTCGTCGTCGCAGTCGGAAACGGCAGCTCTCTATTCCTATAAGAGCGATCGTGATCTGGTGGTTCTGGTTACCGCCATGGCTTACCTGCAAGTCCTTTCCGACGCAGCGAACGTGGAGACGAATCGCGCTCAGGTCAGGACCAACCAGACGATCTATCAGCAGGACCTGGATCAAAACAAACAAGGTGTTATCGCCAGCATCGACGTGTTGCGCGCCAAGGTGCAGTTGCAGACCCAGCAGCAGCAGCTCATCGCTGTCGAAAACCAACTGGCCGTCGACAAACTCACTCTGGCGCGGATCATCGGACTGCCTAACGGCCAGGATTTTCAGTTGACGGATCCCGTTCCCTACGCGGCGGTTCCCGACATCACCTTGGAGCAAGCTCTTCAGCAGGCACACGCCTCGCGCCCGGATTACCTGGCCGCCAAGGCGCAGGTTCGAGCGGCTGAACTAGCCCATCAGGCCGCGGCTGCCGAGAACTATCCCTGGGTGGGGCTGACCGCCAACTACGGGGACATTGGCAGCCCCAACTTCGGTGCCTCGCACGGTACTTTCAGCGTCGCCGGGACGCTGACCATCCCGTTGTTCCTGGGCACTCAGGTTCGAGCTGACAAACTGCAGGCAGACTCGGTTCTTCAGGATCGCAAGGCGCAGCTCGCCGACCTGGGAGGCAAGATCGATGACCAGGTGCGCACGGCCTTTTTCAACCTTCATTCGTCATCCGAGCTGGTGACTGTTGCCCAGAGCAACATCGAACTGGCGAACCAGACGCTGACGCAAGCGCAAGATCGTTTTACGGCCGGCGTGACCAACAACCTCGAGGTGGTGCAGGCCCAGCAAGCCGTAGCGGCCGCGAATCAGTCCTACATCGCCAGCCTCTACAGCTACAACTCAGCGAAGATCTCTCTCGCTCAGGCTATCGGCGTGGCAGAACAATCCGGCCTCGAGTATCTAGGAGTCAAATGACATGACGGACGCGGCAACGGAAAAGCCGGAGGATCCTCAGCGCGCAGACCAGCGCGCCGAGCCGGAGCGCGACGAACCGCAGCGCGACGAACCAAAACCCAGCGCAGAGAAGCCCAAAGGTCCCGGCGTGGGACCAGCACGCGTGCTGAAGCGGCACTGGAAACGGCGCACCAAGATCATCGCGCTAGTGGCCGGCCTCGTGGTCCTGGTGGGCGGGTTTCTGCTGTTTCGCTACTTCACTTCGTTTGAGAGCACCGACGATGCGCAGATTGACGGCTATATCTATCCCGTGAGCGCGCGCGTCGTCGGTTATGTGACTCGGGTGACGGTCGACAACAACCAGTACGTAGAAGCGGGCACGGTTTTGGCGCAGCTCGATCCCAAGGACTTTGAGGTAGCGGTAGCCAACGCGAAGGCGACGCTGGCCAATGATCAGGCCAGCGCCGCGGCGCAGGGAATCAATGTTCCCATCACTTCGGTGAGCACCTCCAGCACGCTCAGCACCGCGGAGGCCGATCTTCTAAATTCGCAGGCCGGGCTCACGGCAGCCCAAAAACAGTTCGACGCCGCCGCCGCCACGCTGCGTCAAGCCGAAGCCAATGATTTAAACGCCCAGGACAGCGTGAATCGATACAAGCCGCTTGCGGCGAAAGATGAAATCCCGCAGCAACAGTACACGCAAGCCGTGCTCACCCAGCGAGCAACGGCTGCGGCCGTCGCGTCGGCACGGTCCTCAGCCCTGGCCGCGGAACAATCCGTCACCCAGGGGCGAGCCAAGGTTGCGCAGTCCGAGGCCTCAGTCAGAAACGCCGAAACCCGGCCTGAGCAGATTTCCGCGCAAAAATCCAGAGCGCAAGCCGCCGTGGCGCAAGCGCAAAGCTCCGCCGCGAAACTGCATCAGGCTGAGTTGAATTTGCAATATACGACGATCGTAGCGCCGGTCAGCGGGATCGTGGGACAAAGGTCGGCCCAGCCGGGGCAAAACGTCGCGGTGGGCCAGCAACTGATGACGATTGTTCCGCTCGACAGCCAGAACATCTGGGTCACAGCTAATTTCAAGGAAACGCAATTGAAGCATATGCGGCCGGGGCAGCCGGCGAGAATCTCAGTCGACGCCTACGGCCATACCTACAATGGGCACGTTCTCAACATCGGCGGCGCAACCGGATCGCTCTTCAGCCTCTTGCCGCCGGAGAATGCCACCGGAAACTACGTCAAGGTTGTGCAACGCATCCCCGTCAAAATCGTTTTCGAGTCCGGCCAGGATACTGAGCACCTCCTGCGGCTAGGAATGTCGGTAGTGCCGAAGGTCAGGGTGAAGTGAGCTGCAGTGAAGACGGAGCAACCCGTTTTCCATGCGACCCGTATCCGGGTTCGCGGGCTGCCGATCACGCTGGACAAGTTGCTTTCCCGGGTCGCAGCGCTGCAGCCCAAAGTGCTCGAGCCTGCGGCATGACATTGGGTCGAATGGAAGACGGCATGTCTAAACGAGTTCGTATGTCCCTGGCGCTCTTTCTGCTTGCGGTTCTCGCGCTCGCGCCTGGCTGCAAAAGCAAAGACACGCGGGGAAGGCCTGACGCCGAACCGGCACAGCTGGCTCCAGGGAAGGCGCCGCCGATTCCCGCCGTAGGGCCTCTCGCCCAGCTCAAGTCACTTCAGCAGATTGGCCTCCCTGTGCCGGCCACCCGCGCGGCCATACCCTCTGACAACCCGCAGACTCCTGGGAAGATCGCGCTCGGCGAGAAGCTGTTTTTCGATGGTCGTCTGTCCGCGGACGGAACGGTGGCCTGCAGCACTTGTCATGATCCCCAGCGTGCTTTCACGGATGGGAGACCCACCTCGATCGGAATCCAAGGCCGAGTCGGCCAACGCAACGCCCCGACCATACTGAACGCTCTCTACAACAAGACACAGTTTTGGGATGGCCGCGCGAAAACGCTCGAGGACCAGGCGGCCCTGCCGATTGTCAATCCTGTCGAAATGGGACAGCCCAGCCTGGAAGCTGCTGCGGCCCAAATCGCGGCAGTCGCGGAGTACCGGCAGGCCTTCCAGAACGTCTTTGGCCGTCCGCTCAACGGCCCCGACTTGGTGCGGGCCATCGCATCGTACGAACGAACCCAGGTGTCATTTGATTCGCCTTTCGATCACTTTATTGCCGGCGACAAAAACGCCATAGATGACGCTGCCAAACGCGGCTGGGAACTCTTCAACACTCGCGGGCGGTGCAATAAGTGCCATGCATTGACCGAAAACAAGCGCGACACTACTACCTTCACCGACAACGATTTTCATAACATCGGCATCGGCATTATTCGCCACAATGTCGTCGCGCTGGCTCGGCAGGCGGAGCAGCTCATTGACTCGGGCAACGCTTTGGCGGTTGATCAGGCTGCCCTTCAGACCGAGATGTCGGCTCTAGGCCGCTTTCTCATCACCAAGAAGGAGCCTGACACCGCTGCTTTCAAAACCCCGGATCTGCGCAATGTGATGGTGACCGGGCCCTATTTTCATGATGGCTCGCAGGAAACGCTTTGGGACGCGGTTGACCACTATAACAAGGGTGATGGGCTGCAGAATCCGTATCTCGACACCGACATCCAGCCGCTGGCTTTGACCGAAGGAGACATCGACGACTTGGTTGCATTCATGGCGTCGCTAACCAGCCCGGATTACAAGGAACAGGGAATCCAGGAGTTGGAACGCCAGCGGAAACTCTCCCGGACAACGCGTCCCCAGCGGGACACCGCGCGGGCTTTTGGCCCAAAACCATCGCAGCCCAATCCGCCTCGCCGTTGAGCCTAGGTTGCGAACGACCTGAGGAAGTTGCCGAACTAGTCGCTTTCTTGGCTTCCGACCGGGCTTCATCGATTACTGGAAGCGAGTACGTTATCGATGGTGGTACCATCCCAACGATCTGAGATTCACTGCGTGATTTAATGCTGCTTCAACCGACGCTGATTGTGTCGAGGATACAACGTGACGGCTGGCCTCCTGAAGGAGAAGAGCGTGCGGTCTAAGCTGGAGAGTACAAGCGACCCGATATTTCCAAAGCACTTTGATGGAAAGCGCTTCTACAATCCGGATGCTCGGCAGGCGCCCGGGCTTCTTGATGCCCTGCGATGGAAGCTGACAAGCCGGCCTGAACCGTCGCCACGTTTCATTGCGGACGTCGAGCAATCGATACCGCCCCGCCGCGTGGAAGGCAGCGGACTGCGCACCACTCTGGTGAACCATTCGACCGTGCTGCTTCAACAACGGGGCTGCAACATTTTGACGGACCCAATCTGGTCCGAACGAGCAAGTCCTCTCTCCTGGGTGGGGCCGCGGCGCCGGAGAAAACCGGGAGTATCTTTCGACGATCTGCCGCGCATCGACGCCGTGTTAATCAGCCACAATCACTATGACCATCTGGACCTAGCCATATTGCGCCGGCTGGCGGCTCGTGGAGATTCCACCTTCATTGTTCCTGCTCGCGGAGCTCGGCTGCTTCGCTCGGAGAATATAGGGCCCGCTCACGAGTTGGATTGGGGCGAATCATTATCATTCCCGGGCTTCGCCATCCACTGCGTCCCAGCTATGCATTTCTCAAGCCGAAGATTTTACGACCGCAACAGGACACTATGGTGCGGGTATGTCATCGAATGTCCGGACCGGCTCGTCTATTTCGCGGGAGACACCGGGTTCGGACCTCATTTCGCCCAGATCAGGGAAAAGTTCGGGTCGCCGCATCTCGCGTTGCTGCCGATCGGAGCGTACGAACCACGCTGGTTCATGTCACCGATTCATATGGCTCCCGATGAGGCGATTCGCGCACATGATATCCTGGCCGCCAGGACCAGCATCGCGATCCACCATGGAACTTTCCAACTGTCGGATGAGGGCATCGACACTCCGAAGAAACAGCTCAACGCCTACGCGCGGCACGAGTCTTTTCTGGTCCTTAAGAATGGCGAATTTGCCGACATTCCATGATGATTGATAAGCACACGCTCGCTTTAGTGAGCATAGTCGGTAACTCACTTGGCGTGCTCGGCTCGTTATACCTCGCCTACGATCTCCTGGGCGGGGAACACGGACCACTGCGGACTCTCACCCGAGGAGTCACCTACGGCGTGCTCTTTGGCGCCGGGTATGGCCTCGCTTTCGGGCCGGTGTTCGGGCTCGCGAGCGGAGTGGCGCACGGCATAACGCTGGCATCGGAGTATTCCCGCGCTTCAAAGCATCGGCCGAAGCCGGGACTCTGGTATGACATTGCGATGAGCGCTATTCGCGGAGCCGGCTTCGCTCTGGGCTTTGCGCATCTACATGGGATTGCCTTTGGAGCCACATTTGGCGTTCTGAGCACGATCGGGCAGGTCGTTTTCTACCGAGCCGGTATCCGCCCGACTATCGATTATCAGCCCGCCACCCGTCCCCGCCTGACCAGACTCCAACTTCCTCGCGGCGATGAATCGCGCGGTTGGCTACGCTCTTGCCGGATATATCAGCGCCTTGGCGGCGCATCAGCGCGCGGCCGCGCTGAGCGTCGGGCTGACCGCCGGATTGGCGATTGGAGTGGTCACGGCGATCGGCAACGCATGCGTGCCATTCATTGAGTGGAGCGCAGATCATCTGCCCGAGAAGCGAATGGGCGTTTTCGGAGTCGGCTTGATCCTGATCGGCTTCGCACTGCAATCCATCCAGTATTGGGTGGCGCTGCTCGACGTGACTATCCGTTCTTAGTTTTCGACGCGCATAACAAAGAGACTCCTGTGCGCCGGATTTGGCATGAGAATCGCGGTCGAAT
>DATDGY010000134.1:0-2318 GCA_036521855.1 Candidatus Angelobacter sp. | reverse complement strand
TATTCTAAGCTGGAAACGTTGTTGGCTGGAACTGCTGTTGCCGGTAGATTCGCGCCGTCAAGAAAGCAAGGGGGACGATTTAGGCAGGCAACTGGAGCCGCGCGCGCAAGCCGTTCAAAGGCGAGGGTTCCAGCGAGATGGTTCCTTTGTAGAGTTCGGCAAGCTCGCGCACAATCGCCAGTCCCAGCCCGGAACCGGGGGCGGCTTCGTCCGCCCGTACTCCGCGCTGCAGAACGGCTTCGCGCATGGAGGCAGGCAATCCGGGTCCATCGTCGTCGACAGTTAGGACCACTCGGCCTTCTTGCGCGGTTGATTGAATCGTCACCTGGGACTTGGCCCATTCGCAGGCGTTGTCGAGAAGATTGCCCAGCATCTCCTCCAGATCTTCACGCTGGCCGCGGATGAAATGATCATGCGAAACCTCGATAGTGATTAGAAGTTTGCGATCTGCGTAGATTCTCTTGAGTGTCCGGGATAACCCGGCTTTGCGGCCCAACAAAATGATGTAACTGGAGTGGGCGCCGGCGGGATGTGCCGTCACCTGCGCTTCATGACGCCTCACGGCACCAACAAGACCTTGCCTGCGGTCATGTCGGCCGAGTATTGCTTCACGCCCTCGGCGGCTTGTTCAAGCGGCAGGCGCGCGCGAATTTCGGTCTTCAGATCGCGCGCTAGCAGCGCCTGCACCTGGCGGGCGACGCGCAGCTGGCTGATCGGATTGCGGCCGCGCAGCCAGGCGCTCAGCCAGAAGCCTGCAACGCGCTTGTCTTCAAAGATCAGCGAGCTGGGATCGATCTCGACCGGCTTCAACGACAGGCCGCCGTAGACCAGCATGCGGCTGCCATGGGGCTGAGCCGCGAGCACTCGTCCCGACATCTCTCCGGCCACGGCCTCGAAGCTGATCGTCGCGCCGAGCTTATGGCAGACCTTGCGCAGCTCCGCAGCGAAACCCTGGTCGCCCGAGTTGAGCACGTGCGCCGCGCCCATCGCGCGCAACAGCTCCACCTGCTCCGGGCGCCGCACCACGTTGATGATCGGCAGCGAGAACTTCTGCCCCAGCCGGACGACCATTCGCCCCAGCGCGCTGGCTGCCGCGGTCTGCACGGCGGCGCGATGCCCGCCCCGCCGGGCTTCGTCCACCATGGCCCACGCGGTGAGGGGGTTCACCAGCATGGTGGCGCCATGCTCCATCTCCACCTTCTTGCCCAAGGGCACGCAGAACTGTACCGAGGTCACGATGTACTCCGCCCACATGCCGCCGGTGGACTTGGCGTCGGCGGCCGCGCACGCCACGCGCCGGCCTTTCATGAAGCGCGCCATGGCGCCGCTACCCGCTTCGACCACGGTCCCGCTGCCTTCAAATCCGGGGATGGCCGGCAACGGCTTCTTGAATCCGTAGTTACCGGTGATGAACATGAGGTCGGAGGGATTCACCGGCGACGCAAAGACTTTGACCAGCACTTCGCCGGGACCCGGACGCGGCACCGGGATTTCAGCGACGCTCAGATCTAGGGGCTTACCTTCATAGCTATGAAGCTGGACGGCGCGCATGGTCGCCGGCAGAGTCGCCATAGGGCAGCGATGTTATCACGGGGTCCCTAGGCCCTGGCCCCAGTCCACGCGACTTGATTGACGCCAGTTCGTGGGTGCCCCTACAATCAAGCATCATCAGCGACATCTCAAAAGGGTCAGCTTTCGTGCCTCTCTACGAATATCAATGCAAAAAATGCCGGCATCGATTTGAGAAGATCCAGAAATTCTCCGACCGGCCAGTGAAGAAGTGCCCCCAGTGCGGCGGGCCGGTGGAGCAACTGCTTTCGGCTCCGGCAGTGCAGTTCAAAGGCGAGGGCTGGTACGTGACCGACTATGCCCGCAAGGGCTCGGGCTCGTCGGAGTCAGCAGAAGGCGCTAAAGATGGTAGTTCGTCGAAGGCAACAGACAAATCAGAGAAGACTGACTCCAAAAAAGCCGAAAAAAAACCCGACAAGACCGCCAAGAAGTAAAGCCGGCCGGCGGACTTTCCTTTGACTCTCTTCCCCGCCAGCTTTATGCGGCGCGCCGGCCCGGCGCCGGCGGAACCTTCTCCCCTTTCTTACGCGCCTTGGAGAGCCCAACGGCGATGGCCTGCTTGCGACTCTTGATGGGGTGATCGGGGTGTTTGCCCTGCCACATGTGGTGCATCTCTTCAGCTACCTCTTCGCCGGCTCTCGGGTCATACCGGCGTTTGCTGGATTTCTTCGGAGTCTTGCTCTTGGTTGCCACACACGCCTCCTCACGATCAGACTGTCCGGGAAATGGCGTAAGGCTTCGGAATACCT
>DATDGY010000133.1:0-19290 GCA_036521855.1 Candidatus Angelobacter sp. | reverse complement strand
GGCAAACAAGAGGACCGGATGGGAGACAGAGCCGCCCGAAGTTGCAGCCCCGGGGCCTGTCCGCTAGAGCACGTGAGGCAGCTGGTAAAATCGTCCTTGCTGAATGCAGGTGGCGGATGCGCCAAGAAGGCTTTCAATGCGAATGTGCAAGTTCTTCGAAGGCCCTGTTGATTTCCTGAGCCTTAGTCTTTGCCAGTTCTTGGAGTTCTTTACCGAGATGTGCCACTTTATCAGGATGATAGTTGACCATCTCGCGACGATAGGCGGCGCGTATCTCTTCGAGGCTGGCATTAGGACTCACGCCCAGCACGGCATATGGATCAAAAGCGCTGGTTTCGGTCTTCGTGTTGGGCCGGGTCACCCCTTGGGCGCGTAATGAATACGTCCCATCGATCCAGCGCAGGATTTCTGCAGCTGAAATGAGTGAGATGGGCTTTCCCCGCGCAAAATCGCGGGCGCTTTGGTTGAAGGACGCAGTCGTCACAATGAAACCGTGCCGAGCAGCGGCGTGCATGAGCGCCCCGTAGAACTCGCGCACAACCGGCAAGCCGATGTCGCTCTGAGATCTCTTGCATTGAACCACGTCTTTCTCTTGTCCCATCTGCAGGACCAGGTTGATTCCCTCATCTTCATCCCTATCCCTATCCCTATCCCCGCCACCACGACGGACTGTATAGCCATCTTTTCTGAACAATGAGGCGATCATATCGTCGAATTGCGGCCCGGTGAGTTGATGCAGCTCGGCTAGCACAGTTACACGGCGAGATTCCTCGATTTCCCACTGTGCCCGCTCATAGCGCTCTGCCTCGGCCCTCGCCCGCTCTTCGGCTGCTTGCTGCTCGGCAGCGCGTCTTTGAGATTCCTCCATGACACCGACGCAAGCGGCACAATAGCTGCCACGCGTCTCCGTGGGATTCCCGCAGCGGCCACACTTCCTGGCTTTGACCTGGTCGTAGAAAATTTTTGCAAAGAACCCAACGACAAAAAGCCCTACTAACCATGCTGTGAGTATTCGAAGTGAGGAATTCGATTCGGGGTGTGGTGACGCCTCGACCGGTTTATTGCCGCTAGTCGAAACCGAAGCAGCCCCGGAATGCGGGATCGCCGGTCGACGACGAGCAGGCCCCGCACCAGGAGGGACGATGCGGTCGCGAGATTCTCCGCGGGATTGCTGTGCTGAGGTCTTCCCGGAGGTTGTTTGGGACTCCGACGGAGGGGGATGATCCGCGGACAATGCATTGACCTGTTTGCGCAAGCACTGGTAATAAGCGGCTGGACCGCTCATTTGCCGATCCAGATGACACGCGGACTCAATCGCTCGCCGCTCGGCGCGGGAAATCGTAGTCAGGTCAGGACTGCCTCGCGATGTTTGCAATGCATTGACCTGTTCGCGTAGGCAGCGGTAATAAGCGGCTGGACCGCTTAGTTGCCCATCCGGATGGCAAGCGGACTTCATCATTCGCCGCTCGGCACTGGAAAAAGTACTTAGGTCCGGACTGCCTGGCGACGTTTGCAATGCATCGACCTGTTCTCGCAAGCAGCGGTCGTAAGCGACTGGATCGCTTTTTTGCCGATCCGGATGGCACGCGGACTCGGCCATTTTCCGCTCAGCGCTCGAAATCGTACTCAGGTCAGGCGGAACTGGTGACGCTTGCCACGCGGCGGCCCTGGGAGAGGCCAGGGCGCAGGCCAGCACGATGACTGCTCCCGCAGCGCACCCACACCGTTTCAATTTTTCCAGCATTGGAGTGAGCTCATTGTAATCACCACCATAGGTTGCCAGTCAATGCCGGACTCGGCTAAGGCGAGGCGGTTTGAAGTAAACTGCACCCTTACAGAGCGGTTCATATAGCGTTGTCTAATCTTAGCCACGCTCTGGCTATGCAACTCAAGAGTTAGGGAGGACGCATGTACTCACTCGCACGGCATCTGCGCTTCGCATTTCGCCAACTGCGGAGAGCCCCTGGTTTCACCCTGACCGTGGTCCTCACTCTGGCTCTGGGCATTGGCGCCACCACTGCCATCTTCTCGCTCGTCGAAGGCATCCTCCTTCGTCCGCTCCCCTTCAACGACCCTGACCGGCTGGTTTTGGTGGGAGATCACGTGGGAGGCGGCCCGAACACTCCGAACACTCCGGTCACTGGCCCCGAGATCATCACATACTCGAATGCGACCAGCGCCTTTTCGTCTCTGGGCGGCTTCATCCCCGCCAGCTATGAGATTTCCGGCGGAGCAACTCCTGAAGAAGTTCTCGCCGTCCGGCTCACCGCGGGCGTGTTCCCGACTCTCGGCGTTCGTCCCGTCCTTGGCCGCGTCTTTACGCAACCGGAAGAGGACGGCCATCAGCCGCTGGCCGTGATCAGTTACGCCTTGTGGCTGGACCGCTACCACCGCGATCCCCGCGTCCTGGGCAGCTCCATTGATCTCGACCGCAAGGCCTACTCCATCATCGGCGTGATGCCGCGCAGTTTTGAGTTCCCTTTGCAGGCCGGGCGTCTTGCCCAGGCCCAGCTCTGGGTGCCCATGAGCCTGACCCCCGACGAACTTTCTGAGCAAGGATCTTGGGGATGCCACTTGGTCGCGCGCCTCAAGGACGGCGTCACTGTCGCGCAGGCGACACAGGATGCCGACCGCGTCGCCCGGCAGATCATGCGCGACTTTCCCGCCAGCATGGCTGCGATCCATATCCAGGGCGACGCCAAGCTGCTGCGTGAATACTACGTCAACGGCGTCCGCCCCTTGCTGCGCACCCTGTTCCTCGCCGTGGCTATCGTCCTGCTGATTGCCTGCGTCAATGTCGCCGGTCTGCTGCTGGTCCGGGCCATCCGGCGGCGGCGCGAATACGCGGTTCGTCTGGCCCTGGGTGCGCGTTCCAGCGTGATCATCCGTGAATCTATCTGGGAAGGCCTGGTGCTTAGCGTGGCTGGCGGCCTATTGGGCATGGCGTTGGCCGGCATTGCTCTCCAAACTGCCTTGCGCCTCTTGCCCGAGTCCATGCCGCGGCTCGGCTCGATCTCCATGGACGCGACCGTCGCCGGCTTCGCCTTGCTCCTCTCTCTGGCAAGTGGCGTCCTCTGCAGCCTTGCGCCCGCTTTTGCGGCCTTGCGGACCAACCTGACACAAAGCCTCAAGGAGGGCGCCCAGACCGGCACGGGCGGCTCGAGTCATTCCTGGCTGCGCTCAGCCCTGGTGGTCTCGGAGATCGCCATCGCTCTGGTGCTGATCACAGTTTCGGGCGCCTTCCTGCGCAGCTTCCAGAAGATGCGCGCCGTCGACCCCGGCTTCCGCTCCGACCACCTCCTCGTTGCCCGGTATCACCTGCCGCTCCAGCAATATTCAACCGATGATTCTGTCGATTCGTTCAACAGAGCCGTCGTCGACCGGCTCTCCAGCAAGCCTGGAGTCATCGCCGTCGGCATCACCGGTTTTTCAGCCGGAGCTGGATATACCATCGAGGATGAGCCCCTGGACAAATGGAAGCTGAAATTCGCCCAGTTCGCCCTTATCTACGGCGATTATTTCCAGGCCCTGGGCATTCCCCTGCTCGAAGGCCGAACCTTCACCATCCACGACACCTACAACACGCCCCCGGTGGTGATCGTCAACCAGTCCATGGCCAAGCATTCCTGGCCTGGTCAGCAGGCCCTCGGCAAACGCATGCATTTCGGCAACCCGAAGAAAGGACTGCCGTGGCTGACTGTGGTGGGCGTGGTGGCCGATACCAAGCTAGGCTCTCGCGATGAGCCCAGCAGCGACCAGTTGTATACTCCGTTGCAGCAGCCCGTTACTATGGGGGGCGCAAAATCCCCGGGAAAGCTCGATTCTCCTGGCGGCGGAGCCATCGCCCTGCGTTCCGCCATTCCTCCGGAGAAGATGACTCAAACCCTGCGCTCGACCATTGCCGAAATCGATCCCCTGATGGCCCTGCAGCAAGTGCAGACCATGAATGACTCAATTTCGAATATTGAAGCGCCGCGCCGTTTCAATACCGACCTCATCACCGCTTTTGCCCTGGGCGCTCTATTGCTCGCCGTCACCGGGATCTACGCCGTGGTCGCCTTCTCCGTATCGCTGCGCACCCATGAGATTGCCATCCGCATGGCGCTCGGCGCCCAGCGTGTGAGCATCGCCCGCCTGGTCCTTATCTCAGGCACGAAACTAGCTCTCTTCGGATGCGGTCTGGGTGTGCTCGGTTCGGTGGCCGCGTCACGCCTTGTCGGTTCCTTCCTGTTCGAGGTCAGCGCGACCGACCCACTCATTTACCTAGCGGGTGTTGTGATCATGATGCTGATGGCGCTTATCGCAACCGCGTTACCCGCAACGCGCGCCGCTTCCGCGGACCCCATCGATGCTTTGCGCTCGATTTAGCGACTCATCGACTGGCAAGAAAGGGCTTTCCTGTCGACTGCCCGGAATCTTCTTGCCACCCAAAAGAAGGGCAGAGGTCACTTGGGGCAGCGCAGGTTTCCGTTGTCATTGGCGATCGGCCTCTGGCACAGGTTGAAGTTATTCAGGCTGGTGTCGTGCCAACCCCCGTTGACTGTTTGGCAGGTCGCATAAAGCTTATTGCCATTGACGCGCATGTTCTGGCAGGTTCGCTTGTAGTCGCCCGGGGGCAGGCCTCCTCGCCATCCTCCAATATTCCCGCCGCCAGGATACCGATTATCCCCGCCGCCGCAACGGAGGTATCCATCGTCATTGATGATCTCGCCACCACACGAGCGATAGTCGATGGACGTGTTGCGCCAGCCGCCATCGGCTTTCCGGCAGTACGCGAACAGTTTGTTACCGTCCACGCGCATGTTCTGGCAGGTTTGCCGGTAGCTGCCATACGGCAGACCGCCCTGGGCCAGGCATGTGGTTCCCCCGGCCAGGAAAATGCACACCATTGCACACACAGCAGACATGATCACGCGACGCATCGAGGTTCTCCTTTTGAAATCAGCTCCCAAACCCTGCACTCTGAATGGTTTAGATTCCACGCTGCGCAAGCGAGTTGCGACGGAGCCACCCGCGAGAGTTGCCGGGCAGCTACTCAGACTGGGTTTCGGGGGCCGAGAGTCCGCTGCTCTGCTGGGAATGTTAAAGCCGAGAAATGCCGTACACCAACATCTTCAACTGGCTGGGTTCACAAATGCAAAAGGGGCGCCTTGGCAGGCGCCCGCAAAAACAAATTCTTCAAACTGTAGCTACTCTGTCTTCGACTTTAACTCCCGCAAGATCTCTTCCACTAACTCGGGCTTCAGTCGCTCCATGACACGATGCACGGCTTGCGCGATGGTGTGGTGATCAGCGCCTGATGCCGCGCCAGCGGCGGCTGCAGCAGCCTGGGCCGGCAACTCAGACTCAATCGCTGAGGCCGGCGTCTCGTAGCTGTTGCTGATGGCCACCGCCTCTGCGACAGGAGGCTCGGACGGATGCGGCTCCACGACAGCCGGCACTTTCCCAGCGGCCGGCCGTTCCGTGACAAAAGTCGTTTTCGGGACAGCCATCGCCCCGCGTTGCATTGGTATCGGGGCGGCTTCGGCGGCTTTGGACGCTGGAGCTTCCGGTGCCGTGACTTCCGGCGCTGCGCTGACCGGCGGGCGATATTCAAAGACGGGCGCCGACCGCTCGGCGGCGGGTATGCGCTTCTCGCGGAGCAAAACTTCAGCTGGAGCTACTTGCGCGGTGTGCGATAGCGAGGCTTCTGCTTCGGTCGTTGGAAGCCCTTCTTCGGCGCTGACCTCGGGCTGGTATTCCAGGGCGGAGGCGGGCGGTTCGGCTGTTGGTGCAGTACGATGAACGTACTCCCCTGCCGCCTCTTGAGTATGGCCAGGAGCTAAAGCGTGCGCTGCATCGGGAAGGCCCGGGACTGCAGCCGGATGCTCATCGACCACGTCAGTCGGATCGGCAGCCAGCTCCTGGGCCGGCGACTCGCCCAAAGCAACTGGCGCATCGGGAGAATGGCTGTAGGCCGACATCGCCGCAGCTACGCGGGCTTCGAAGTCGGCGTTCGAGAGCGGTTCGACTCCCGGCTTTTCCGCAGGCGCAGCCGCCGTCGGCGGCGGAAGATGAGAGGCGATATCCGCGGGAATGTCCTGGAACCCCGCTGGCTCGAAGTGTTCAACCGGGGCCATTTCGGCGGCAGAGGACGGCATGGCTTCGAATTGTTGCCGGGTCGTTAGCAGGCCGGGTTCAGTGACCTCGGCAACTGTGTTGCGTGTGGCTTCGGCCGCGGTCTCCTGGAGTTCGGGCTCGCGAGGAATCTCGATTTCCCCGAGGGCAGGGGCAGATGTTGGCACGAATTCGTAAGCGCGCGCCGCTGACTCACGTTCCTGGTAAACAGGAATCTGCAGGGGACGTGAGGCTACCGGGGCCGGTGGCGGGACCGGGGCCGGCTCGCGTGCGGGCACATGGGCTGGCGCCGTCGACGCGACCGGGAGCTCAATCTCTTCATGCTCTTCTTCTCGATCTCGCCAGGAAACTGGGAGCTCATACTCCGGGATGGAGCCTCGGACGGTTACCGGCGGGGCCGCCGCCCCCGGCATCGCAGGCAGCGGGGCCGCTTCAAAATGGTTCACGGAAACCGGCGACTCGGCTCCCAGCAAATCGCTGAACGCCGAAGTGGTGGCCATGTGGTCGGGCACCTCCACCATCGGCTGGGAAGGGGCGGAGGCGACCGGTTGCTCCACCGCCAATTCCAAGGGCGCTTCGGTGCCCTCTTCCCGGAGGCGTTCCGCAAATACCGCCTGCCGCGCCGGAGCCTGGGCGATGCGCTCCTCAAACCTCTTCACGATCGCCAGCAGGTCGCTGGCTTCGAACGGTTTAACGATTACACCATCGGCTTTGACGCGGTTCCCGTCCTCCGGTTTGTAAGGCTCCATCTTGCCCACGGTGAGCAAGACCGGCGTCTTCAGCGTCTCCACCGAGCCGCGTACTTTTTCACATACTTCCAAACCAGAATATCCCGGCATATAAACATCCAGGATGATGATGTCCGGTTTCTGTTCTGCGATTTTCTTGACCGCAGCGGCTCCATTGCTGACGGCCACAACGTCATAGCCGGCCTCAGTAAGGATCTTTCGACCCATGTTCTGGGCAGTCACGCTGTCATCGGCAAACAAGATTCTTAGCGACACGCTCAACACACCTTTGCTAGGGGGCGGGAATGAGGACAACTTACTGTTAAAAGCCTATGAAGTCAATGGAAAGACCACCTCAGTACCCATTGAGGCATACCTCCTACCCCAGCCGAAAGTACTAGCCCTCCTGGGAGACGGCGCGCTTCAGAACGGAATCAGTTTACGCAGTCCCTTCTTGTTCTTTTTCTTGCTGGTAGAGTCTTGTTTGCCGTCGGTGGAACTGGACTGGGCGTTCTGCGTTCCCTGTGCGCTGCCTGGTGCTTGTGTATTCGCCCCCGAGTCCTTTTGCACTTCGTTTACCTGCGGTGGCGCGGTCGCAGGCGGAGCACTGTCTGTGGACGGCGTCGCACTGCCGGCAGCGGGCGGCTGGGCTGAGCCCGAACTGCCGGGCGGCGGCTGGTTCGGACCGGGAGTGGCTCCAGAACCTCCACTCACGGGTTCCAAGGAAAGTTTCTGAGTACCCGTCGCCGCCGCTCCTGTAAGTTGCTTGTTCAGGTCCTGTACCAACAGCGCCGGGTTGAACGTTGCTTCTTCGTTCAGAGGCGGGTCTCCGGTCTGGGACGCTCGCGCAACATTGGGATGCTTCTTGAAATTTCCGATCACCCTGGTTGTCAGGCTCATGGAGCCGCGGCTCTGTTGCTCGGCTTTGCTCTCGGCCATGGCCTCCGCGGTGGGAGTGGGCACCGGCGCATTGAGCGCCTGGAGTCGCTTGCGGGCATCGCCGGCCCGGCCCATCGCCGGGTAGCGCTCGATGATACGCGTATAAGCATCAATCGCGCCTTTCTGGAAGTGCGACACCAGTTTCTCCTTGGTCGCCGCTTGTAAAATGGGCTGGCGGTTCACGGCATTGGCTTCTCTTTCGTAAAGACTGCCGAGTTCGTAAAGAGCCTGATCAACACCGCTGTAGAGCGGATAGGATTCAATCAAAGACTGCAGCCGGGCCTGGGCAGCCGCAAGATTGTCGCGCAAATAGTAGAAATGGGCGATACGGTATTGCCGCTCCGCCAGGACCTCCTGTACTTCCCGCAGCCGCTGTTTGGCTTCGGGAACCAGGGAGGTGTCGGGATACTGCTGGATGAGGTTTCTGTATTCCTCGCCTGCGCGCATGGCTTCGCCAAAATCGCGGTCCGCTTTTTCCATTTGCCGGTAGTGAATCGTGGCTACTTTGAGCTGCGCCTCCGCCGATTCCGGCATATTGGGGTAGAAGACCTGAAAGTCCTTGTATTCTATTTCAGCCTGCTTCCAGGCAGCCGATCCTCCCTCGTCGTACCAGGTGTCGCCTTTCGCCAGCTTGGCGCGGGCGATGTACTCGGAATCCGGATAGGTGTTGATCAAGGTGTCGAGCAGACTGCGCGCTTCCGTGTAACGGCCTTTTCTCATGGATTCCATGGCGCGGTCATAGAGCGCTTTGTCCGGCTGCTTGGAGTCAATGCCGGCCATGGGATTCTGGACTTTGTGAGGGCACCCGGCCAGCAGCAAAGCAAAGGCCAGAGCGAAGCAAGCGATGATTTTATGTAACATTCCTACCTCAAAAAAATGCAGCGAAGCTAAACTTTTTGCAAGGTGGCTTCCCGCGCCACCCTGAGCAGCTCGTGCGTATTCTCCCTGGGATTGCCGTGACCGAACACCGCGTTGCCCGCCACCAGAATCTCCACCCCGGCACGCACGGCCCCGGTAATAGTATCAGCACTGATTCCCCCGTCAATCTCAATCCTAAAACTCGCGTTGCGGGCAGCGCGCATGGCCGCCAGCTTGCGCACCTTATCCAGTGTGAAGGGAATGAACTTCTGCCCTCCGAACCCCGGATCGACCGACATCACAAGCACGTGGTCTACCATTTCCAGCACCTCTTCGAGGGCCCCCACCGGCGTGGCCGGGTTGATTACCACGCCCACGTTCATCCCGTGACTGTGAATCAACTCCAACGTGCGGTGCAAGTGGATACACGCCTCCTCATGCACGGAAATCCAGTCCGCCCCGGCGTCCACGAAGGCAGGGATGAACTGGTCGGGATTTTCGATCATCAGGTGGACATCGAGCGGCAGGCGCGTGAACTTTCTCAGGGATGCGACCACCGGAGGGCCTATGGTGATGTTCGGGACAAAGTGGCCGTCCATCACGTCAACATGCAAGACGGTCGCTCCTCCGTCGACAACGGCTTGTACGTTATCGGCAAGGTGCGCAAAATCCGCTGACAAGATGGAAGGCGCTAATTCAATCAAGGCGATTGACTCTCAGCAAGTTATATGGATTTTAACATGGTGAGCACCTGCTCCAAGCCGAAGGTGCAACTGAATTTCAACCGTTTCTGCCTTAGAGCCGGCTACTCAGCAGACGTCGACCTTAATCCTTGCCGGGATTGTACGGCTCTTGCCCAAGGCAGTCTTTTCCCCCGACCTTCATCATGGGAACGCCGGTCGCGCGGATTCTTGCGGGCCATTTTGGGGCAAAGGAATGTTCCGGCAGAGCAACCCTGAAGTGAGCACTCGCTTCCAAACCCAGAGCAACCCCACGGCCAGAATAACGTGCCGCCTCAGTCAAATACTTGGGGGAACCCCGACTGCGCCATTGCGGACTTCGGCGTTTGGGAACTTGCAGCAGTTGAATGCGCGCACCGTTGCGCGCATGCGGCGAATTTTACCGCGCGGAAACCGAGCGTGCTCAACCAGGCACGAGCGGTAAGAAGAGGCCTTTGCCTCCGTGATAGCTGATCGTTGCCGAAAGTCGGGCGAGCGAGCAGATCCTGAATCGGGGCGAAGGCCTTTTTAATTGGAACAGCAATTAGCACTTAGCAATTGGCCTTCAGCCTGACCGTCGCGGGCAACAGCTCCATGATCGCCTAGAAACAAAGTGCTCGTAACTTCTTCGTCCTCGAATATAGTGAACAAGCCATGCCCCTGGTCGAAGTCCGCAACCTGGTCAAGGTCTACCACTCCGACGCAGTTATTTTCAGCGGGAGTCAGGCCGCTGAAGTCCGCGCGGTGAACGGCGTGTCCCTCGATATCCATGCCGGAGAGACGCTCGGCCTGGTGGGCGAGTCGGGCTGCGGCAAGACTACGCTGGGGCGGATGATCTTGCGTCTCATCAAGCCGACCTCCGGCTGCATCCAATTCGACGGTCAGAACGTGCTAAGGGCAACGCCGGCAGAGCTGCGACGCCTGCGCCGGAACATGCAGATCATCTTTCAGGACCCCTTCGCGTCGCTCAATCCGCGCATGAGGATTGAAGCAATTCTCAGCGAGCCGCTGCGAATTCACGCAGAGGAGGCTGGGGGCCAGAGATTGCCACAATCGCGCCTGCGAGAAGCTGCAGCCGCGATGCTGGGCGCGGTGGACCTGGACAAGTCTGTCCTGGCCCGTTACCCCCACGAGTTTTCCGGAGGCCAGCGCCAGCGCATTGGCATTGCCCGCGCGCTCATGCTGCGGCCAAAATTCGTGGTGTGCGATGAGCCGGTCTCGGCGCTGGACGTCAGCGTGGGCGCGCAAGTGGTGAACCTGCTGAAGCGACTGCAGCGGGAATTCGGGCTGACGTTGCTCTTTATCTCACACTCCATGCCGGTGGTGCGTTACCTGAGCAACCGCATCGCCGTCATGCGGCAGGGAGAGATCGTGGAGATGGGCGCAGCGGAAGAAATCACCTCCGCCCCGACGCACGAGTACACGCGCTCGTTGCTGGCAGCCACGCCGGAGCCTGAGTATGGGCCCTCCGAGAGATAGCCCTGGCTTGCTACTTGGTGGCTTTGCCCAGGAAACGTATGCGCCCGTTCAGCGTCCGGTGGCCCTGGCCGAAGAAAGTCAGGAAAGTAGGAGAATTAATATTGTTGTCCACCGTAGTCGGGTTCTCGCTGTTGGTAACGTTGTTCACGCCGATACGCGCGGCCCAGCGATATCCTTTGAAATTGAACTTTCTTTCCACAGCAATATTCAGGGAAAAGAAATCGGGAAAGCGAAACTCGCCCGGCGTCGAGACCAACTGGCCGAACTGATTCACGGTGAAGAACGGAAATCCGGAGTGCCAGAGAACGGAATAAGCGATATCAAACTTCTTGAGCTTCCAGAACAACGGGAGCGAGCCCCAGGACTGCAATAGATTGGGAGCGTCCCAGGGCAAAGGCCCGGACTGCTGGTTGCCGATGATGAAATTGTCCAGGCTGAAGTCCACGGTTTGGTTCGAGCGGGCATTGGAACGGGTGTAGGAGATCAAGAACGGATAGCCGCGCTTTAGCTCTTTGCGCGCCGTGATCTGGACTCCGTCGTATCGGTCCTGGCGCGTGTCCTCCAGCAGGAAATTTCCGTTAGGCTGGCTGACGTAGGACCAGCCATCGACGCCGTGCCGGCTCAGGAATTCCACTTTGAGATAGATCTTCTTCGGCAGGCGGCCCTCCACTCCCAGGCTCCAGTTCACGAATCGCGGCATGCTGAGCATGCTGGGATTGACGATGAAAGCCGTGGAGGTAGTACTGGAAACCGGGGAAAAAAACACGTCCGTCAGCGAGCCCTGATTCGCCTGGCTCACCAGGGCAAGGTTGGTGCGATCGTAGTAGATGCCGACGCCGGCGCTGATCTTGGTTTCAGTGGGACGATGCAGCAAATAAGCTCCAGCCAGCCTCGGCGAAAACATGTTCTGCCCCAGGAAACTATCACGGTCCCAGCGCGCGCCGGCTTCGATCACCAGTCGCTCCAGGGCCGACCAGCGATCCTGAACGTAAGCGCTGGATTCGAGAGTGCTCAGATCGAAGGCGGGGACATTCTGGAAGGTAATCTGCCTCAGCAGCGTATTGCTGCCATCGACGAACTGGATGGGCACGCGAGAGTCGAACTGGTGCAGGAACACACGGTCCACGCGGCCGCCGATGGTGATCTGGTGGCTGCCAAAACGCCGCCATGGCTTCAGATACAAGTTGGTAAAGCCCTGGGCGCGTTGCGAATCGGCATTCGACGTCTCGAAAAAATTTCCCGTTCGCCCTGTAGGCGTAAAAACGTATGGGGAAAGGCCTTGCGGGACGGAGGTGGTGCCGGTCCAGTGGAACCCCGCGCCGAATTCGAGCAGAGTTCCCTGGGCAATGGTGATCTGGTCCTTCAGGGTCGCCAGGTAGATGTTGGACTGCACGGTGGTAGATACCGATACCGGATCGAGAGCCGTGATCCCCGCGTTGTCCGAATCGAGGGGATTGGCGAGGAAGCTGGCCGTCAGCACGTTTCCCGCAGCCAGGTTCATGCGCAAGCGTGCCAAGTCCGAACTGCGCCACACGGTATTGGTATCTGCTCCATTGGGGAGCTGCTTGACGATGTTGTTGTCGAACTCGCCCTCATGCGAAATGTTGAACCAGATTTTGTCGCGTTCGATGGGCCCGGAGAAATAGGCGCGCGGCGTCCAATTGTTGAACTGGATCCCCTTTACGTTCTGCACCGTGGGAACGAAGTCGGTGGCGTTAAAGCGAAAGTGATTGTCACCGTCCTGGATGGTGAAGTCGGTGAGCCCGCCCGAGCCCTGGCCAAACATGGCGGAATAGCGGCTGTTGACCACGTCAATCTTGCGCAACGAGTCCGGATTCACCCGCACCGCCAACGTCCCCCCGGCCGGCTGGCTGACCACAAAACCATCCACGTAGTCCTGGACCTCCTGCGTGCTGGAGCCGGCATTATGAATCTGCCCGGTCGCGTCCGAGATCACCCCGGGTATGTACGCCAGCACGTTGCGATAGTCCCGGGTGCTGGGATAAGGAATGGTGGCAATGTCGGTGGCGGTCACGGACTGCGAGCTGGCGGTCTGCTCGGGATCGATCGGCGATGGCTGCGCAGTGACCTCGATTTCCGTACGGTATTCGCGCACCGGTTGCAGGCGCACCTCCACCGGCGTGGTCTCGCCGGCGGCAATCACGACCTGGTCCACGCGGGCGGAATAAAACCCCTGCTTTTGCAGAGTGATCTTGTACGTCCCCGGCGCCAGCCGTCCCAGAGACGCGTAACCCGAAGGAGTGGTGCGGTCCTGGGCAATCACTTTGCCGTCTCGTTCGACAATCACAAGCACGGCGTTGAGAGACTGGCCATTGGGGTCCAGGGCGGTAATCTGGATCTGCCCCGCAGGAGCGGCCGTCTGAGCTTGGGCGCTGGCCACAGCTTGCGCGCCGGCCACAGCTTGGGCGCCTGCCGAAGACGCTCCAAGCAGCGTTATCAGCAGACCAAGCGTGGTTTCTCTTAACACTCTAAGAACCAAGCTCTCATTCTAGGCGACCAGCGGTCTATGCCGCCAGTCCGGGTTTTGGGGCGTGGACACGTCGAGTAATACACTGTCCGGAGCCGGTGGGGAGATCATTCCGGCTGCGGGTGCGGGGCCGTCTCCACCACAATGGGTTGGGGCTTACGCAGCTCGGACTTGCCGCTTTCCATCTTAGGTTCCGGCCGCTCTGCGGCCCGCATGCGCTCGTCAAATTTTCCGAAGATCATCTTCCCGGCCGTGGTCTGCAAGACCGAGGTTACCGCGATGTCAACGTTCTTGCCGATCAGCTTGCGCGCGTTGTCCACCACCACCATGGTGCCGTCATCCAGGTAGGCCACGCCCTGGTTATATTCCTTTCCTTCCTTAAGGATGAAGACGCGCATGGTCTCGCCGGGCAGGACGATCGGTTTCAGTGCATTGGCCAACTCGTTGATATTCAGCACTTCAACGCCCTGCAGTTGGGCGACTTTGTTGAGGTTGAAGTCGTTGGTGATGATCTTGGCCTCGTACACCTTGGCCAGTTCAATCAGCTTGAGGTCCACTTCGCGGACAGTGGGGAAATCGTCTTCCACGATCTGCACATTGACGTTGACGATTTTCTGCAGGCGCTGGAGGATGTCCAGCCCGCGGCGGCCGCGGTTGCGTTTGAGCGAGTCAGCCGAGTCCGCCACCAGCTGCAGTTCGCGCAGGACAAACTGAGGTATGACCAGGATGCCGTCCATGAAGCCGGTGTCGGCGATATCGGCGATTCGGCCGTCAATAATGACGCTGGTATCCAGGATCTTGAAACTCTTGCGTCCCTGCTTCTCAGCCCCAAAAATACCGCCCAGCGCCGCCAGGTTCAGCAGGTCGCCCTTGTTGGCGCCCACGATCAGGCCAACGTAAGACATCAGCAGCATGACCATCAGCTGAAGGAACCGCTGGGTTTCCAGGTGAGGGATGGTCCGGCGCAGCACTTCGCTGAAAAGGAAGGCGCCCAGAATGCCGAGAATGCTGCCGATCACGGCGCCGATCAGGCGCTTCAGCGTAACCACGCGCAGGCGCCATTCGAACCAAACCACAGCCAAGCCGATCACGGCTCCCGCGCCTGCGGAGAACCACGGGCTGAATTTAGCCAGCCCAAACGGCTGAAGGTGGTAACAGGCAACAGCGACAATCGCAATGAAAACAATACGAATAATAATAAGGTCCATAAGGGACCCTCCCGACCGGGGCGCTCCTGGTCAAGGTAAAAATCTTGATTAAAAGATAAATCTCCGCATTACCCCAAAAAGCAGCTGCCCCCACAGCTTTGGCGAGGGAGTGATAAAAACGAATAAAGCTCCCGCGCCCTTAAGTCGGGCACAGTATACAACAGCTGAGAGATGTCCGCGCTATGTTGTTGGTTGTCGATTCAGTAAATATCTGCTTCCGCTTTGTTGTTGACCGCAGCCGTGCGCACACGGCATCTTGGAACAAGTTTCGCTGGAGCCTTGGGCTCCGTGATCCAGTTGGCCGATGCAGATGAGCGGCCTGGTCCTTCCGTGAAAGCGGGAGGATCTCCAAGCCGGCGCTGAAAATCTCGGGGGAGAATAGGCGCCGGTTCTTACCTGCCCGGCTCCTCATTCTCAGCGTTTCCCCTGGACCGTCATCGCAGTAAACCAAATCGATCGAGCATATCCAAAAAGCATCATTTCTGAGGGCGATGAGTGTCCGAGCACGCTGCCGCCCGCGTTGCCGGTAACGGAAACGGTCTTCCATATTTGCACTGGCGCGATTCGTCGTTTGCGCCGAGGAACGGTCGGGTTCCTGGTTTCCCGAGAGTTCTTCCGGCACCCAGGTCGGGGGGCTTCTCTGCACAACAGTAATGTTGCCGGAAAGGCCCCCGATGTGCGAGAGTATCGGTTCGCCTCGATCGGTCGGGGCAACAGTTCAGGGCCCTTGGGTGATCCAAACCCGCTACAGGTGAATATGGCAAAGCAACCTAAGCAGCGCACGTATGAAGAAGCTGTCGAATGGCTCCGCGAACACGGATTCGACATCCTGGAGGCTCCGGGTACGCAGAATCGCGTGTTCCTTAAGAAATATAACTCTTCGGCGGCGATTGAAAAGACCAGCGACGACGGAGTTCGCCTCTTTGCCAAGCCGGGTTACCTGTTGGGGAGCGAGATCTCCCGCCTGATCGACAAGGGATACCAGAAATTCCTCAAAACCACGAAGACCGAGATTCCCGCCACCGCCGACCATTTGAAGGCCCTTCACCAGTTCTCCGAAGAGCTGCGCGAAGCGCTCGGTCAAGTCAGCCTTTACAACGAGTCGCTGGGCACGGTCAGCGACAGCTATGTCTATGACCGGGTCGAAGGCCGGGACCTTCCCGAAGCTCAGCGCCCACAGCCCGCATGGAGCCCCAAGACCAACAACGGCCGCAAGCAGGCCTGATCCCGAAGCATCCTGGGCCCACACCGTTCCCTTCTAATTAGGTGAGCTTTCTTCCCGGCAGCATGAGAACCGGGAGCGCCTTTTCGTCCAAGAAACGAAGGAGATCAATCTTTATGTTGCGGAAAATCATTCGCATAGCAGCGGCGCTTCTTGCGCTCGCGTTGTTCGCGGGAATAGCGCTGGCGCGGGGCGCCGGTCAGTCTGGGGCATCACCAAGCCAGGCTCAAAGCAGCAAGACTCCAGCTCCAAAAACCGAGTTGGTGGATATCAACTCCGCCAGCAAAGAACAGTTGGACGCGCTGCCCGGCATCGGTGCGGCCTACTCTCAGAAGATCATTGATGGGCGTCCTTACAACAACAAACATGACCTGGTAACCAGGAAGATCGTTCCGCAGGCTACCTACGACAAGATCAAGGACCAAATCATCGCTCACCACGCCACCGGCACGAAGGCGTCCCCTTCCGCAAGCCCCAAGTAAGCGTCTCGGGTCTAGTTGGTTTCTGATGCGCCTCCTGAGAGGCGCTCTTTTTTTTCTAGGATGACAGGTCCGGTTTGCGAGTTCACGTTGAACAAGTGCACCGGCTCAGTGCGCCCTTTGACCCGTAGAGGAGCCAAATGCGCGAGATCAAATGCGCCATTGGTTTCGGCCGCCGTCGTGTGGGCCACCAGGATTTGCCCGCCGGCGGCCGTGGAGCCGGCTAACGCCCGGGGTCATTCAGAACCAGGTCGTTGGCATTTCCTCGTCCCAGAGTGGTGACGAGCTTGCTCAGCTCCATATCCCCTTTTTGCGGTCGGGAGAGGAAATGATCAGACGGGCCATAGGAAATCTCTTACGGCGACTGCTTCTCGAGGATCTCGTCGAGGGGAGTGATCTTTCCCTGCTTCACCTGGATGTTGCGATGGATGGTCTTGTATCCGGCCATTTGCAAGTCGATGCTATAAACGCCCGGGTCGGCCGGCCACCTGGCGTTGGTCTTCTTGGGGGCGACGCGGCCGTCAATGATGATCGTGGCTCCCTCAGGCACGGTGCGAATGTGCACCAGACCCTTGCCATCAGGGATGGCGTCCGATCCCAGGAAGCGGTTGAGAATGTTCTGGCTGGGGCCTTTCTCTACGCGCTGGTTGAGGCTCAGCAAGACCGGAGAGACGGTGATGGTCTGGCCGGGGCTCAAATTGCCCTCCCAGAAGGAGTCTCTGTATCCGGCTATCTTGACGATGATCTGGTGTTGCCCCTTTCCCAGAGCCAGCTGGGCCGGGGTCACCATCCCTGAATCCTTACCGTCAACCCAGATGTTCCCGCCCTGCGGGTTGCTGCCAACCACAACCTTAGCGGCCTGACTCAGCTCCGCCGAGGCAGCCGCGCTCTTCCCTGCCACCACCTCCAACGTGCGCGTTTGCGCCAGATAGCCGTCCTTGGAGAAAACCACGTCGTGCGTGCCGGCGGCTACATGCTGGCTCTTAAAAGGGGTGATCCAGTTGGGGTCGCTCTGGCCGTCGATTTGCACTTTGGCTCCGTCCGGCTGCGAGTTAAATGACACTTCAGTCACCGGGACGGCCGGAGTGGGAGGGTTAATCGGCTTTTTGGGTTTGAAAGGCGATTTCTCATCCGTCGTTTTTTCACTGTCCGCAGGCTTTGCGGGTGTGTCAGGTACGGCGGCCGTACTGGGCGGCGTGGCGCTGTCGGCCGGCGTCGGGCTTGGACTTGGGGCTTGCGGCTTGGCCGCCTGGGCTTCGCCGGCCTTCACCTCAGCCTCCAACTGTTGCATCTTTATGCGCGCGCGGTAGAGCGCGTAGGCGCCTACTGCCGCGCCCAACAGCAGGAGCGTCAGCAGTACCGCGATCAAACCGCCCCTGCGGCCGGAACGCGCAGCGGCAGCTGGCTGGGGTAAAGCCACCGGGGCCCTGGCCGGCAGCGTCTCTGGCGCAGCCGCCCGCACCGCATTGCCGGCAACCACGCGCATCGGCATTACCACCGTATTGTCCGGGACGCGCTGCGGCGCGGTCTGCGGCAAGACCGTGGTTGCATGCAGAGTTGCGCCCGCCTGCTTGTAGTTTTCCAGATCGCCTACCAACTCCGCGCCTGATTGGTAACGCTCGTCCGGCGACTTGGCCAGCGACTTGATCACGATGGCGTTCAGCCCGGGATGGATGGTCACATCCAGATCGCGGGGTGGGATGGGATTCTCATTGACGATCTTATAAATGATGGTGGTTACGTTCTGACCCACAAACGGCTTCTCGCCCGTCAGCATCTCGTAAAGGATCACGCCGAAACTGAAGAGGTCTGACCTCCCGTCCAAAGGCCTGCCTTTCACCTGTTCCGGCGACATGTAGTTCGGCGTGCCCAGCACCTGCCCGGTTGAGGTCACGCTGCCGCCCGCTTTGGCGATGCCAAAATCCATGATCTTCACCCCGCCTCGCGCGGTGATCATGATGTTGGCCGGCTTCACGTCACGATGCACGATTCCGTGAGCGTGCGCGTAGTCCAGGCCCTTGCAGATTTCACGAGAAAACCGGATCGCTTCTTCCGCATCCAGAATGCGCTTCTCATCCAGGAGCGCTTGCAGCGTTGTGCCTTCCATGAACTCCATGGCGATGTAGAAGATTCCTTCGTGCTCGCCGGCGTCATAGATGGTGACGATATTGGGATGGTTGAGCAGGCCGGCAGCGCGAGCCTCATTCCTGAACCGGCGCACGACTTCCCCGCTCTCCAGGCCGTGCACGTCGAGACGCATAGTCTTCAGCGCTACGGTGCGGCCGATGGTGGGGTCGTTGGCCTTGTACACCACTCCCATGGCGCCGCGGCCAAGCTCGCCGATGATCTCATATCTCCCAACCGTCTGCGGAGTCATGGTGGTCTTCATTCTTACTTACCGAAACTCTTGGTTTTCCCGGGGGAGGGGGTGCTGTCCCGACAAATTGCGGAAGACAGAATTACAATTGCTGCAAAAAATAGCCTATTTGTCTAACCCAGGTCAATGCAGGGCAACTCGGCCGATGTGACTTTAGTCAGTTAACCAGAAAGGCAGCATAAAGAGGCTGCCCGGCCGGAATAGGCCGGGCTTACAATGTCTGCCATGCGAACACAATGGCCTCTGTTTCTGCTCCTCCCGCTCTTGGCAACCAGGCCCGGCAACGTGCCCCAGAGGGCTCCAGCCCAGCCGGCGTCCCCCCAAGTCCAGACCCCGGCGACTCCCCAGACGCAGGAGGAAGCTGCGGAGCAGTTTCGGGCAGAGGCCGAGGAAGGCGTCAAACACATGCTGGTTTCGCAGGTAGAAGCCTGGAATCACGGCCAGCTCGAGGGTTTCATGCAAGGCTACTGGCGCTCGCCCGACCTGACGTTCTTTTCCGGAGCTACCGTCACCAAAGGGTGGCAGCCAACTTTGCGACGCTATCAAGAACGGTACCGGAGCGCCGGCAAAGAGATGGGCCAACTGGAATTTCAGGACTTGAACATCGACGTCCTCAGCCGCAGAGCCGCAGTGGTGACCGGGAAGTGGCAGCTCACCATGTCCGACGGAAAACAAC
>DATDGY010000132.1:0-7252 GCA_036521855.1 Candidatus Angelobacter sp. | reverse complement strand
CCGTTCTCACGATAATTCAGCAAGGATTCGGGCCGCAGAACAGCGTCGACAAGGTGTTCTTCACAAACGCCAACGAAGCCGTCATTTTGGTCAAGTCATCTGATGGCACGTCTGCAGTAATGGCGAACCTTTCGAACCTAGCGGCATGGCGTGCAGACGGCACAATTTCGAGCGATGACCAATTAAGACAGGAGTGGTTGCGCTTAGACCGTTGATGTGGGCTTTGCTTACCGGCCAAAAAATCGCCATTTCACTGGAGCAGCCGATAAGGCTGTGAATCTCGTGGGGTGTGAGTCCCCACACCACCAATTGCCTGGGCGGGTGGTTAGCATATCCGATGCATGCGGAGGCAACGAAGCATATTCAGCTCGGACGTAAAAGCCTCGGCTGCTCTGCGGCGATAAGTCGCAGCGGTAGGAACGATCGGGGAGGCGAGCAAACCTGAGGGCCTGAACATAAAGGAATGGCTGCAGTCTCGAAAAAGGGATCCGTCATGAAATCGTTTCGACGGGTATAAGCGGGAAGCCGACCTCGATAGTGTACGGGGGAAGGCCGATGACGTGGAGGAAGAAACAGGCAGGTGCACTCCACGGGACCGCCGTGGCAGGGGCCCAGGCACGCAGGGAAGGATTCACAGAGATAACATCGGGAAGGTCCCGCCCGCAGCAGGGGCTGGTCGCAACCTGCAGAGACTCCTCGAACGAGGCTTAGGCCGAAGGAGAGGAGAGCGAGTGGGATCGACGAATGAGTCTGTAAGAGCTAGGACCGGGGAGTAATGTCCTCGCAGGAGGCGGTACACGTCTCCCTGATCCAGGTAACGCCAAGATCGGGCAAAGAGACTCTGGGTACTTGGTGGTTCCATTTTCAGCGCGGCGGTCGGACACAGAGCTGACCTAAGCCGACGCATGCGATGGAACTAAGCTGTGAGCAAACCATTCGCAGTCGGGGCGTATGCGAACCAGCGCTTGAACCTCGCTACGAACGGGAAGGCTCACGGACGAGAGGCCAAGACTTCAAACCGGACCTGGGAAATTCGGCCGTCCGGCATTATAGGGGGGCCTTCGAAAACGTAGCCATGGTGGAAATGAGAACCCAACTCGCGTAATCGAAAGAGCGGGCTTGGTAACCCTCCACCTACAGCCGGCGCGTCGGAGCTCTATCCCAACCATCCTATGAAAGGGGATGTCAAGATCCGCAACCCATCAAGTCGTAAAATCTCCTTAAATTAGTGGGTGAAGGATGAAGCGCGAGGATTTCGTCAAGTTGGTCGAGGAGGCGTTGGACTCGCTCCCAAAAGAATTTCGCAGTCGCATCCGCAACGTTGCTGTTCTAGTGGAGGATATGCCGCCGAACCAGCTACCAGCACACCCGGGACAGCAAAGGCAGCTGCTTTTAGGTATCTTCCACGGCGTGCCCACTACCAAGAAGAGCTTCTTTGGCCTGCCGACGGGGCCCGATCATATCGTGCTTTATCAGAAGAATATAGAAACGATCTGCTCCAGTGAGGCCGCAGTCCGTGAACAAATCCGGCTGACGGTCATCCATGAACTGGGCCACTATTTCGGGATGGATGAGGAGCAACTGAAAGATGTGTAACTAGTACGTGGTTGGGCTGGGCTCGTCAGACCCCGAAATGGCGCCCGCGAGCCGCCGTAAAAACTTATCCCCCGTGTCCTTCCAAAAACCTTTCCGCTTCCATGGCCGCGGCGCAGCCCGAGCCGGAGGCGGTGATAGCCTGGCGGTAGCGCCGGTCCTGGACGTCGCCGCAGACAAAGACGCCGGGCACATTGGTGAAGACGAAATCGTGACTCTTTAGGTATCCGTCCTGGTCCATATCCAGCTGGCCGGCGAACATTTTGGTGTTGGGCTCGTGGCCGATACCCAGGAACATGGCGTGGGTGGGGAAATCCCAGACCTTGCCGGTCTTGAGGTTGCGCAGTTTCAGTCCGGTCACTTGCTTTTTGCTCGGATCATGAACGTCCTCGACCACCGTGTCGGTGAGGAACTCGACTTTTTCGTGCTTGCGGGCGCGCTCCAGCATGATTTTGGAGGCGCGGAAATTCTCGCGGCGATGGATCAGCGTGACCTTGGAGGCAAACCGGGTGAGAAAGAGCGCTTCTTCCATGGCCGAATCGCCGCCTCCGATGACCGAGATGGGCACATTGCGAAAGAAGGCGCCGTCGCAGGTGGCGCAGGAGGAAACGCCGTGACCGATCAGCGCCTGTTCGCTGGGAAGTCCCAGCCAGCGCGCTGAGGCCCCGGTGGCGACGATGAGCGTTTGCGTCGCGACAATCTTACCGCCGCCGAAGTCCAGCTTGAATGGCCGCTGGGCGAGATCGACCTTGACGAGATGTCCGTGCATGGACTCAGCGCCGAAGCGCGCCGCCTGCTGGCGCATGTTCTCGATCAGGTCCGGCCCCTGGATGCCCTCCGGAAAGCCGGGGAAATTTTCCACCAGCGTGGTCAGCGACAACTGCCCGCCCGGTTCATGGCCGTCCACCACCAGCGGTTTCAGGTTGGCGCGGGCGGCATAGATGGCCGCGGTCAACCCGGCGCAGCCGCTGCCGAGAATTACGTTGTCACGAACGGAGTTTTCCATGGTGCTCTTTAGATTCGTCGTCCTCGATTTGGTTTCAGCGGATCACTTTGGGGTCTTATTCGCCTGGCGGTCCGTGACGGCCGGTTTGGCGGAGCCGGCAAGCCAAATGATGTCGGAACGCAGCGTGCTGCCCAGTTCTAATGCCTTGCGGTACTGCGCCATGATCTCCGAGGCCTGGCGAAACAACGGCTCGTAGGCGCTTTGATCGCCGCCCTCGCAGCGGGCCAGCACAATCGAGTTCTTGCCGAGTCGCTCCAGGCGAATGCGGCTCACCGGCGTATCCACGGCCAGCAGCGATAAGGGCGAAGCCGCGCCGGCCGATACCCGGTCTTCGAATGACAGCTCGTGAAACTCCTTGGGATCGCGCGTGCGCAGCACCAGGGTTTCTACGGTGCTGTCCTCGTCCGTGCTCATGGAATATTGCGCGGCCAGCAGCGCCGATTCCGGGGCCATGTCGCGGCGATAGCGCACAAACCTCGAGTCCGGCGCGTCCTTCAGCGTGGCCCGCCCCCGCGAAACTTCAAAATCACGGCTGAAAGCCGGCTTGGCCTGTGCCTTGACGAATGCGCTCTTGATCTGCGCCTGCTCCTCCGCCGACGGCGTGCACACGTTCAGGTAATTCAGCCTGACCTGGGGCTGGGGTGACGATGGCTGCTGGGGTTCCTGCTGGCCGTGGGCGCATGCGGCCAGGAAAACTGTTGTGATGACCGAGAACTTGAACACGGTTGGATTGTAGCATTGGTTTTAGGAATCCCGAGCGTAGCGAGGGACCCCTATAGTGACGACAGTTCTTGGCTCGTCGACACCAAGATCTTTTCAGACGATAAGGGCTCCCTCCCCTTCGGCAAGCTCAGGGTCGGGATGTTAGAAAAGCACTACTTCTTAACCCACTCATCCACCCACCCGTTCACCGTCTTATACCAGAGCTGGCTGTTCTGGGGTTTGAGCACCCAGTGGCCCTCGTCGGGGAAGTAGAGCATCTTCGACGGAATCTTGAGGCGCTGGAGCGTGGTGAAAAGCTGGAAGCCTTCGGAGACGTCCAGGCGGTAGTCGAGCTGGCTGTGGACCACCAGGGTCGGCGTCTTGAACTCCGTCGCGTAAAGATGTGGCGACCACTTGCGATACATCTCCCGGTCAGTCCAGGGCGTGCCCTTGAACTCCCACTCGTTGAACCACAGTTCTTCCGTGCTGCCGTAAGCTGATTCGGCGTTGAACATGCCGTCATGCGAGACCAGGCACTTGAAGCGGCTGGTGTGGCCCAGGATCCAGTCGATCATGTAGCCGCCGTAGCTGGCGCCCAGGGCGCATTCGCGGTTCTTGTCGATGAACGAGTAGGTCTTCTCGGCGTAGTCCAGGCCGTTCATCAGGTCGACGTAAGGTTTGCCGCCCCAATCGCCGTTGATCTCGTCGATGAACTTCTGGCCGTATCCGGTTGATCCGCGCGGGTTGATCATGATGACCACGTAGCCGTTGGCGACGAACAGCTCGGGGTTCCAGCGGTAGCTCCATTCGTCTCCCCATTGGCCTTGCGGGCCACCATGGATCAGGAACTTCACCGGATATTTTTTCTGGGGATCGAAGTTCGGCGGTTTGACGATGAAGCCCTGGACTTTGGCTCCTTCCGCGCCGGTGAACCAGAAAGACTCCAGCGGCTGCATGACGATTTGGGCTAGCACGGCGTCGTTGAGATGGCTAAGTTGGACAGCGTCTTCGCTGCCGATGGTCAGTTTGAACACTTCATTCGGTGCCCGGACGGACATGCGGGTGAAGACCAGAGTCTTGCCGTCGGGCGTTACGCTCAGATCGTCATTGGCTCCGCGGCTAACCTCATTGACCGGAAACTCCGGGTTGTGCCAGCCTTTGGGAGCCTTGTCTATGTGCACGTCCGGGCTAATGCTGACGCGATAGATCGGAATTTCGCCCTTGTCTTCCGAGGTGAAATAGATAGTCATCGAATCCGGCGACCATGTGATCGTATCAACCCAGTGGTCCCAGTGATCGAAGTCATCCTTCAATGTTCTAGTCCACCCCGAATTCCGCTCGTACAACACGAGCTGGAACTGGTCGCTCTCATACCCAGCTCGCTGCTGCATGCGCCAGGCCAGCCACTTGCCGTCAGGTGAATAGAGCGGCGTGGAGTCGCTGCCGGGACTGGTGCTGATCTTCTTGGCCGTTCCGCCGGCAGCGGGCACGATAAAGATATCGTTGTTGGTGCTGGTGGCTTCCACTTCGTCGTGGTTGCTGGTGAAGGCGACTTCCTGGCTGTCAGGGGAGATGGCGTAGTTGTCCTGGCCGCCCAGGCTGAAGGGAGGCACGTCATGATCGCCGGGCGTGATGTCCTGGGCCGCGCCGCCATCCGCGGAGACCACAAACAGATGCGAGCGCTTGAAGTTGGTGTAGTGGTTCCAGTGGCGATAGAAGAGTTTGGTGAAGACCATGGCCTTCACTTTAGAGCTGGCGCGCTCTTCGTCTTTGGCTTTGTTGCAGGCGTCAGTGCCGCAATCGGGATAAACCTCGGAGACAAACAGGATCTTCTTGCCGTCGGGGAACCAGATGGCGCCATCGGCTTCGCTGGAGATGCTGGTGATCTTGCTGGGTTCCCCGGTGGCGACACCCTCGGCGGGATTGAATTCCTGGATCCATACTTGCGAGCTGCCGCCACGAGGACTGACGAAGAGAAACCTTTTGCCGTCGGGCGACCAGTGGCCGCCGGTCTCGCCTGCAGGGTCGGCGGTGAGTTGCCGCGATTCGCCCCCGGCCAGAGGGACCACCCACAGATGCGAGGTCCGCTTGTTGGCCTTCAAGTCCACATCCACGGCGGAGAACAGCACCCACTTGCCATCGGGCGAGACCGTCGGGCCGCCGATGCGCCTAAGCGCCATCATGTCCTCGAAGGTGAACGGGCGTTTGCCGGGCGCAGGGACGGCGGACTGGCAGAAACTCTGGCCAAGAAATGCGGTGATGAATACAATGAAGGTGAGCACGATGCGGCGCATTCTGCCTCCTGGAAAGCATGCCAGTGTAGCTATTTTTGGCGACGGAGGCCAGCGTGCGCTGAGACCTGGCCACCGGGCACGGCCAATCTGCCCGGTGCGCCGCATGCCAACGATGAAGTCATTCAGGAACAGGATTATGAGCTGCAAAAAAACCGCGTTACGGATAAGTCTTCTTTTTTTCGTCATCTTCTTATTCTTACCCGCCGCTTTGCTGGCCGACACCGACTGCGAAGAGGGCAACGGTCCGCTCAACCCGGCGCAACCTCCGGGCTTTTCGCTGCAGGAGATGATTCAAAAGATCGCCGCCAAAGAGACAGTTTTTCGCGCTGCCAGGAATAGCTACACCTATACCCAGGACAATACCGTGCAGACTCTCGAGGGCAACACCGTGGATGGAGAGTGGCGGCAGATCTGGGACATCACCTATGACGACAAAGGCGGACGCCTCGAGCAAGTCAAGTTTGCGCCCCAGGATTCGCTGGCGCGAGTCCAGATGACCAAGGAAGACCTCGAGGACCTTCGCCAGGGGTTTCCTTTCGTGCTCGCCAGCTCCGATTTGCCCCTTTATGACGTGCTCTACGTAGGCCAGCAGCACGTGGACGAAATTGATACCTACGTCTTTGATATGGCGCCCAAAAGAATCGAGAAGGGCCAGCGCTACTTCCAGGGCCGTATCTGGGTCGACAACCATGACCTGCAGATCGTGAAGACTTGCGGCCGCGCCGTCCCCCAGCTCCACGCCAAGAAGAAGAACGGGAATGAGAACCTTTCGCCCAAGTTCGTGACCTACCGCGAACAAATTGACGGCAAGTACTGGTTCCCCACCTACACCCGCGCCGACGAAGACCTGCATTTCAAGGGTGGCGACATCCACATCCGCGAAATCGTAAAGTACATCGGCTACAAACGCTTCGGGTCCACCACGCGCATCACCTTTCAGGGCGAGGTTACGCCAACGCCGACCCCGGCGCAAAAGCCCAAGTGAACCCGGATTTGGTAATTGGGTAAATGGATCACCCGGAATCGCCGCCATCGCGCGACATCCATGGCCCATGGCATTCCGGGACAGGTCGCCGCGATCGGAAACCCCAAGGGCTTTGCCGCACATTCACCCAGATGGCTTGGCATCAGAGAGATTCGGTCATTGAACGGGAGCGTCCGGACTGCCTTCTGAGCTGCCGAGAAGATGACGGCCACTCTCGTGCTTTCAACTGAGTTTTTGAGCAGAGTAGTCCCGCTTCTCTGCCCAGAGTTCTTTTTACTCTTCTCTTACATCATTGCCCGCGGCCTCTCTTCGCAGTCAACAACTCCCTCCGCCGCGCGCGCATCTTACTGATCACAATACGCAACTGAGGGCCCCATGAAACGTGCCAGGTGGAGCAAGTGTCTGTATTTGTCTGTTCTTTTGGTTCCGTGGATGATGTTTGCGGATACCGTTTGTGAAGAGGGCAACGGCCCGCTGAACCCGGCACAGCCTACGGGCATCACGGCGGAGCAAATCATCCAGAAGTTCGCCGCCAAGGAAGCCGTCTTCAAGGAAGCAAGGAATAACTACACTTACACACAAGACATCACGGTGCAGACGTTGGAGGGCAACACCGTGGATGGCGAGTTCCGGCAGGTATGGGACATTACCTACGATGACAAGGGCGGTCGC